>CAYJAM010000013.1:0-17970 GCA_964367725.1 uncultured Sphingobacterium sp.
ATGCAAACCTGCCCTTCGGGTCAATACTGATATGAGCAGGCCCCTTACCTCCAACGGATTGCTCATTCAACTTCTTTAAAAAACCTGTAAAAGGATCTATTTTAAAGGCCATAACCGCACCATTTCCATCTTCAAGCGTACCCTTGCCATAAATTGAATACAAAAAATCTTTATTCGGACTGAACGCTAAAAAGCCGGGGCTGCTACCCTCTGTAACCGTTTGCAATTCCTTTAGTGTACCTTTCTGCTGGTCGAATTCCAATACATAAATTCCTTTACTGCCCCTGGCCGAAGAGGAACCTCCATAAATGATACTTTTAGTGCCCGGCTGAGCAGAAATTTCAGTAGAATCTACTATTAGCAAGGTCAGAACAAAACCAAATGAAATTAACTTCTTCATAGTCTGATAATTTGTGAATAATTCAATTTAAGTAAAAATTATTTTTAATCAATTATTAAGCGTTTTAAACGGATTTTTCTGAAGATCAAAGGGCTTTGAAAGATCCCTGATATACTCAACCAGTTGCCATTGCTGCTCATCCGATAATTTGGACTTAAATCCTGGCATAATTCCTTTACCCTCTCTTAACTTCCAGTATAAAGCACCATCACTTTGGCTTATAAGTACATCGTCTTTAAAATCAGGCACCTGCTGACTGGTATGTTCCAGCGGATAACCCTGTCCCTGATTGCCATGGCAGGAAATACAGTATAAATTATATATCTCCTGAGCCTGCGGAAGTGTCAATGGCTCAATATGATATGGATTATACAAAGTATCTGCCCATGCCGGAGCTTTCCAATCCTGAGGCTGTGCATCGTAGGTACCAGTGAATGACAAGACCAGAGTACTTAGACAAATAAGCAATAGAACAGATCTTATAACCCGTATATCTTTCATATTTTTCAGTATCTCACCATTTTTTTACTACCCTCTGGTACGTCTGGCACCTGCCGGACGATAATCATGGCGTTTAGCTGTCCACTCTGCATCTCCATATTCACTCAGACTTACCTTTCCCTGCATCGTATTTGCATCAGCAGTTCCGGTAAATGTATAATTAATACGAACACCATCTTTAGTGTAGGAACTCCGCATTGTAATCTGTTTACCATGAAGCGTCCCGTCAAGGTCGCGGGAGCCTATACTGGCAATATGTGTTCCAATAAATTCATTCCCTTTTTGCTCAATGATCAATGTCTGATCTACTGTACTCGCAGAGAATTTCATTTTAAGATCCCACTGCCCGCTAAGGTCGAATGCAGCCTCTCCTGCAGCCCGCTTGATCATAGGAGGCTTGCTGAAGAGAGAAAACAGTCGATCTGCAATAATCTTTTCTTCCCCCGGCTGAAGTGCAGATGTCTGAACACTTATATTAGGCTGCAAATTCGGCGGAAACGGCAAAAAGCTTCCTGCACCACTAACTGCAATTCTTGGAGTACCATCCCATAAAAGTCCCTCCATATCTTCGCCGGTCAGAGGGATAAGCGACTTATCCCAATTAATCGAAACAGAAGGAGCACGGTTACTCCTTGCAGTAGGCTCATTAAGCTTCAAACTTAAACCCTGAATTTTCGAAAGTTGTTGGATGATATGATTGCCATAGGATACCCATAATTTCCATTCAGCGGCATGATCGCGTTTGAACCAGGTTTCTACTGCAGCAAGCATGCCCATAATCTCTTCACGACCAACTTTAAATCCCCGGCCAAAACCATGATGTGGTCCGGCATTTATCCTGGATGCTATGATCAGGTCTTTACGTCCCAATAATAAACCAGCGCATTGCGGACCGCGGATATATTTACCCCCGCTGTATGCAACAAGGTCGGCACCCTGTGTAATATGCGGATTAGGAACTTCCAGCACTTCGGCTGCAGCATCCACCAAAATTGGTACACCCAAAGGTTTTGCAATGGATGCTATCTCTTTGATTGACAGGGGTCCGCTCTCTGAACGTCCACCGGCAAGAACAAGAATCATTGCCGTACGCGGACCTATTGCCAGTTTTAAATCATCAAGGGTATTTACCTCAACCATTCGCACTCCGACCGCTTTTGCAGCCGCATCATAAGCTGTACGGGAATAAGCAGGAATGATCACTTCATCCTTCATACCTGTAAGATCAGGGATCATCCACAGTTTATCGGGATCACCCCCGGTTACACAACCTGCAGTAGCAGCAGTAATTGCAGCTGAAGCACCCGAACTGACATAGCCGAACTCTGTGCCGGTCAGCTCACCCAAACGGGCACCAACGGCATCCATCAGTTCATCGATCTGAACGTATTCTTTTACCGCTTCATCCATTGCCTTTTGCACTTCAGGCAAGATCTGGCTCGCACCTACTACTGTAACTGTTCCCCTTGCATTGATCAGCGGACGAACACCTATGGCCTCATAAATACTTTTACCTGCCTGCTTAGCTTTTTCCGGACTTGCTGCAAATACAGATTCTATGCTGGATCCTGAAACCGCACCTGCAACAGGCAACAAGCTCAGTCCTTTTAATAATTCTCTCCTCTTCATAAGCATCAATAATTTAAAGAGCGGGAAGCCCGCCCACTACTCTTGGCAACGGATTCGTTAAACCATTCAGGTCATAAAATACCCGCCCGCCTTTAACCGTAACTTCACATTCAAAGCGTTGCTTACCCTCCAGGCGCTCACCCATCTGGTCAAAAACTCCAAACTTTCCTTTGCGGATACGCAGAACAGTAACATCACCTTCTGAACCTACTGAAAGATTCCCGATCTCTTCCCTGTGAATAACCTGAGCCGGCTTCCAGGTCACTGAATTTATAATTGCAGGAACATCCATGCCAAGGGTAAGAAATTTATTCATCACATTCAGGATATCCTTCATTGCCGAATTCATGCTTCCTCCATGATGATCCGTACTGATCACATCCGGAAAGAAGCCTGCTTTGGTTGCCGGAACGGCATGCTTGAATGCAAAACTTGCAGCCCCATGACCTACATCCCAGATAACACCTCTGTTTCTGGCCTCAAAAACAAAAGGACGAAGATTTCCTGTCCCAGGGTCGGTAATAGCTTCGCGATCTTTACCTCCTCCACCATAAGTGTGGGTATAAATATCGCCGGGACGAAATTTCTTCAAGGTCAGTTCTTCCAATGAAAGTCCGCCGCCGCCAAAATCAACAATCACCGGAATATTTCCAGCAATTTTCCCGGCTTCGATCGCGCGGTCAATAGGAACCCAATCGGGTTTATTATAATGGGCTACTTTAAAACCAACAATAAGATCTTTGTATTTCAAGGCCATATCTGCAGTTTTACGGGCATCCATGTCATTATTATCCTGTTCTATTGCTCCCCCGGCCATACCTTCACCGACAATATTGAGGAATGCGAGAACCCGGGTTCTTGCTCTGTCAATCGTTTGATCTTTAAACTTTTCAAAGTTGCGCCAGCCTGCACTTCCTGCATCCACAACCGTAGTTACACCCACACGAAAAGTGAATCCATCAGGCTGATTGGCGTAATAACTGTTCCTTAAATATTTATCCGGCTCGGTTCCCGCAAAATTATGCGTGTGCATATCAATGATACCAGGAGTAACATATAAACCCATTGCATTGACCACTCTGGCGGCTGATTTAGGGTCAATGTTCTTAGATACGGCAGCAATCTTGCCCGCCTTATCAATTGCGACATCCAGCACTTCATTAATACTGTTCTTTGGATCGATAACATGTCCGCCCTTAATAATTATGGCATACACCGGATCTGCCTTTTGAGCCATAGCCTGGATACTTAAAATTGAAAAAAATATCAGAAATAGTTTTTGCATTGTAATTGTTCTAATGGTAATACGGTTTGGTCTTTCCTGAACAAACAGGTAAATATTATGAAAAATAGTCAAATTTTGCGGCTGCTAATGTAATTTTTCAATGGCTATTAAATATTCCGGGTATATAAGAAGCTTTGACCTATGATTATAAATTATGAAAAAACATCCGGCCGAAATAAGTTAAGGTCTTTATTTTAATATGTGAATAAGCCATATAGTTTTTATCTATAATATAGCATTCGCAAAATAGATCCAGTCTATATCAAATAAATTCTTCTTTCCGGTTTCATCAGTAAATACAAAATACAAATCCTGTGACCCTCTCGTTTCTTTGAGATCTGCTGCAATTTCAGTCCAATGTGACTGAGAGCCAGCTATTCTGGCAGGAATTTTTATTGAACTTAAAAGCGGGCCATTTTTACTACCATGATGAACCTGAATTACTCCACCTGACTGGGCCCGAACCCTGTATTTCAGTTGTTTAACACTCCTGAGATCAATGGAATTGAATCGTATAAAACTATTATGATTTATACTTGTTGCATAGGTAAGAAATTCTGTAGTGATTGTTCCCAGGCGAACATTACCTTCATCAAAATCTTCGGCCTGAACAAAGGGATTTCGTAAAGCAATATAGTCACGGCTTTGCAGTGGTTCAATCCCATTCGCACCCCGATCTGTATAGCTTGCATTCAATAGATAAAGACCATCTATTCCCTTCCCGATATGATCCTTTAAAACAATTTCATCTTTTAGCTGACGCTTCCCGCTTGATTTATCGGTTAAGGAGAATATGTAATTAACTATCTCTTCAGCATCAACTTTAGAAAGTTCCGGATGAGGTATCATCGCACGTTCACCCCATACCCCGCTACCACCTTGTATAATTTTATCAGTAAGATATGTAAGAGCACCTTTTTTTCCTGAATACCGCTCAGAGATTGCCAGATACGTCGGGCCAACAGAGGCTCTGTCTACAGAATGACAGGATTTACAATCCAGAGTAGCAGTCAGCTGCTGCCCCTTCAGATAGTTGAAATTACCGATATCCTGATTTTGGGTTAAAATAACAGCAATATCTTTTCCTCGCGGCAGATAGCCAAAAGTAACTTTGACCCTTTCCGGATTAATTGCTGTTTCTTCCTTATCCTTCACCAGTACATTATAGTCGAGCAGGGAATTATCCCAGTAAAAGCTGCGGTTAGATGAGGTTTCTATCTGAACCTCCGGTGGTGTATTTCCTGCAAAGACCTGTGTGCTGGCAATTCCCATGCCGCCTTTATCATCAGTAACAGTTAAGGATACTGTATGTGCTCCAACTTTTGTAAATGTATAATTAACAATTGGGCCCTTAAATTCCTTATTGTCTATATTCCAGGTATAAAATAATTTATCCTCCTGATCATGGTCGATTGATTTTTTACCCGAAAACTGTACAGAAAAAGGACTAGCTCCATATTGCTTATCAGTCTGTATTTCTGCTACAGGATTTCTGTTACCTTCCTGATATTCAATACGAACCAGTTTTGCATCTATATTTTTAGAGAACCAGTTTGTACCGTACTCCAATACATACAATGCGCCATCGTTACCAAACTGCATATCTACCGGAGCCTTAAATTTAAGATGCTCTAAAAATGGCTCCATGCTGAGATAATTTCCATTTTTGTCCAAACTTACCGCCATGATCCAGCCACGTATCCATTCATAGATAAACAATTTGCCATCATAATAGCCGGGCAATTTATAAGGGGCATTCGGGAAAAGATCAGAATAATATACCGGCCCGGCCATTGCAGAAGCTCCTCCATTTCCCAGTAATGGAAAATTTTTTGAGTTCTTTTTTCCATACCAGATCATCGCCCCTTGTGCAGGTGGCAATACCCGCTCCCCGGTATTATTCGGTGAATCATTTATTGGATTTGCGGGATCTTTTTTGGGACCTAAAGTTTTTGTTTCAAAATCATATTTTGGAAAGGCCTGATTGTTGCCAAGAAAATAAGGCCAGCCATAAAAGCCGGGTTTACGTGCCTGATTGATCTCATCATAACTCATCAATTCCCCTTCCTCTCCCATTACTTTAGTGTCAGGACCAACATCTCCCCAATAGAGATAATTATTTTTCCTGTCGACACTAAAACGATAGGGATTACGGGATCCCATGATATAAATCTCTGGGCGGCCTTTCGGATTTCCGGGAGGAAATAAATTACCCTCGGGAATAGTGTAAGTTCCATTTTCCAGTGGCTTGATTCGCAGAATTTTCCCTCTCAGATCATTTGTGTTTGCAGCGGTAGCCTGATCGTCTGCCAAAGCCCGCCCCGGTCGCTCATCAACAGGATTATAGCCCTCTGTTTCCTCGGCATTCGTATTATCCCCGGTTGATAAATAAAGTAATCCATTTGAATCAAATGAAATATATCCTGCAGAGTGGCAGCAATATTTTCTTTGAGTTGGAATTTCTAGTAAAATCTTTTCTGAGTTCTGAACCAATGCATTGCCAAGTAATTCAAATCGCGACAAACGATTTACTGCGCGATCTCCAGCTACGGAGTAATAAAAGTAAACCCAATGGTTATTGCTAAAATTAGGGTCTATGGCAATACCCAAAAGTCCATCCTCAATGCCACTGAATACATCAAAATTGCGGATTGTTTTTACCTGCTTTGTTTCTCTGTTATAAATTTTCACGCTGCCCTTCCGCTCGGCCAGCAAAACATCATTATTGGGTAGGATTGCCATTCCAAGCGGTTCATCGAAACCCTGGGCCAGCACGATACGGGTAAAACGGCTGCTATCGGGAACATTCACAGCTTCTGTACGGTTGTTATCAGCAAGTTTACTTTCCGGTATATTCTTGGTGAATGAAAGCACTGAGTTTTCTGAAATAAAACCGGTATTCCTAATTGAAAAATTTAGCAATTTCCCTGACTTCATTCCCAGAACACAGGACACAATGATTAGCAGGGTGAAAAACAGAAAAATATATTTCTTCATTAGTATAAATTAATCAATAGAGGCAGAAAGGATCACACAAAATTAAAAGCAGAAATGAAATTCCATTGAAAATAAAAAGCATCTAAAATTTAAATGCTTTTTTAACCAATTAAAATTTTAAGCTGCCAAATTAAGGAAGCAAAGCTGCGGTTTGTTCTGCGGAGGTAACTCCTGGTGCGAGTTCGATAACTTTAAGATTGCGGTAAAAGATTTGAGCGCCCTCAGATTCCAGACATAGATATCCTTTCTTTTGAGTGGATTTACTGATACCGTTTACAAACTTTCCGTTAACAGAAAGCTTAATCACACCATCAACACATACAACATCATAGGTATTCCATTCGCCCTTACCTTTAACACGGTTTTCGATCGACTTGCTTCTGTCGCCCCGTGGATTATCAGCTACCGTTTTTACCCCTTGAACTCCAAAAAGTTCTCCATGAACATAGGCAATTGGAGGTCTTACACCATCCTTTATGTGTAGGTCTACCCACTCGAGGTCGAGCATTTGAATTTCTACTCCGTCAGGAAGAGGATTTGTACCTACAGGCTTAGCACCGCTCCAGGCAAATACTCCGGAATTACCTCCTGCCTCCATGTGCTTCCACTCCACGTGTAAAATGAAATTTTCATATTGTTTTTCTGAGCGAATAACTCCGATTGGAAGGCCTGTATTTGACAGCGTTCCGTCATTCATCACTTTCCAGGTCTCTTTTGTTGTGTTGACATTAATCCATTTCAATTTGCTTTCCTTTGCCTTTGATTTCGCAAGTACAGCATCCATACTTGTAGCTGTACCAAACTCAAACAAGGTTTCCTGAGAATAAGATAACTGGCTGCCGATCAGAAGAATACTAAGGAACATCAGTCCTTTTTTAAACGGGTTATTCATAATTTGTTTTTTCAGTTCTAAAATCATTTTATAATTCTTGTTCTACTCTGGAAATGTCATTGCGAGGAGGCACGACGAAGCAATCCCTATACCACCTTCGTTACTCCCGGTATTGCAGGCGGAGGAACCGGCCATTTCAAATCCCAATCGTATTTATGAAAATCAGGTCCTAGAACCTGATTAGAATTCATTGCCTGTTCCCAGGTAATTGACTGGCCACTATATGCCACCATTCTGCCCAAAATTCCTAGCATAGTGCTATTTGCCATCATTTCGCCATCGTTCATCGGCTTACCCGCTCTGATGGATGCAAATAGCTCATTATGCTGAGTCTGGTACATATCTTTCTTTTCACCCTGATATTCCCAGTTATTTTTCCCGCTGATCTTATGGACGTTGCCCTGATAAAAGGCTGTACCTTCAGAACCTATGATTTCAACTGAATTTTTGGATGCACAACCATCTTGCTGCCGGCAAAAATTATAGCCCTTAACACCATTAGCAAAATCAAATTCTATGGCAAAGTGATCGTAGATATTACCAAACTTTGCATCAACCCTCGACTGTCTTCCTCCGGTACCAAAAGCTCTTATAGGCATCTGACTGCCAATGGCCCAGGTCATCATATCCAGATTATGTACGACCATCTCCACAATAAAATCTCCTGAAAGCCAGTCGTAATAATACCAGTTACGCATTTGATATTCCATATCAGTCCATTCCGGTTTACGCTCGAAATTCCAAAGTCCGCCACCATTACGTGTTGAATTGACCATTTTTACCTCACCGATCTCTCCATTCTGTACCCTTCCAAACAATTCCCTTTTGGGAAGATCATAGCGGAATGTAAATCCGGAAACCAGGGATAAGCCCTTTTCTTTAGCCATTTTGGCTGCTGCAAGGACTTTTCTTACCCCGGGAGCATCTACGGCTACCGGTTTTTCACAGAATATGTGTTTACCTGCATTTACCGCGGCAGTTAATTGCTCAGGTCTGAAGGCTGGTGGTGTGGTCAATAGTACAACATCAACTCCCGAATCAATCAGCCGCTGATAGGCATCAAAGCCTACGAACCTGTTCTCTTTTGGGACTTTAACTTTATCAGGAACTGCTTTTAGCAGGATGTCATAAGATTGATCGAGACGATCCTGAAATACATCTGCCATAGCAGTAAGTATGACATTAGGATCTGCTTTTAATGCCTGACTTGCAGCACCGGTTCCTCTTCCCCCGCATCCAATCAAACCAACTTTTAATACATCATTACTTTTCGGAAATCCTTGCAATGGAAATGCCAGATTGAGGCCGATCGTACTTCCTACCAGTACAGTGCCGGTAGATTTTATAAAATCTCTGCGATTTGTGTTTTCAGATACAGACATACCTTTCATTTTATTTATGATATAATAATAATGAATAAAATTTAACATCCACCGAAAACACGGGATGAATGTTAAATTTTAAGTATGTATTTCCTGATTTATCTGGTCGACGCTTTCTGTCTATTCCAGATAATCGAGATCTTTAGTAAAGGTTTCCTCCATTTTATGCAATGCCCAGAAGGCTAGTACAAGACTCAGCGTTGCGACAGCTATCCCAGCATGAATCATTGAGCCATTAAAAACTCCTTTGAGATATTGGAACAGAATTGACAAAGGAACTACTGCACCACGTACAAAATTCGGCACCGTTGTAGTTACCGTTGCCCTGATATTGGTTCCAAACTGTTCTGTAGCAATGGTCATAAAAATTACCCAGTATCCTACAGAAAATCCAAGGAACAAACAGATAGCATAAAATGCAAAAAGACTGATATCATGAAGCATAAAGTATGCTGAAATTGAAATAATTGAAAGAAATAAATAGGTGTAAATAACCTTGATACGGCTTTTTAAAAGCTGGCTTAGCAAGCCACTGGCTATGTCCCCCAGGACAAGTCCTGCATAACAACAAGCCACAGCAGCACCCGCATTTACATCTCCCTGTACACCCAACACCTTCCCAAATTCTGGTGAAAGGGTAATCAATATCCCGACAACAAACCACAAAGGAACTCCAATGATGATGCATCTCAAATATTTAATAAACCTATCCTGATTTGTAAACAGCGAAAAGAAATTCCCCCTGTTGGTATGGTGGTTATTAGTCTTCCCAAACATTCCTGATTCTGCAACTCCAAACCTCAATAATAATAAGGACAAACCAAGTCCGCCGCCAATAAAAAATGAAGCCCTCCAGTCAAAATACTGCGCTATAAAATAGGCAACCACAGCCCCGCTCACACCTACCGCTGCTACAATTGTTGTGGCATAGCCTCTTTTTTCTTTGGGCATAATCTCTGCAACCAGGGTAATTCCGGCACCCAATTCACCGGCAAGACCAAAACCGGCAATAAACCGCCAGAATGCATAAGCTTCTACTGTATCAACAAAACCATTGGCAATATTGGCAACGGAGTACATAAAGATTGAACCAAACAAAACCGACAATCTGCCCTTTTTATCACCCAGGATACCCCAGAATATTCCACCAACAAGCAATCCTATCATCTGAACATTCAGTAAGAAAATTCCGCTATCCGTAATATCCTGTCCTGCTAATCCAAGTGATCGTAAACTGGGAACCCTCACAATACTGAAAAGCAGGAGGTCATAGATATCTACAAAATAACCTAATGATGCTACAAGCACTGCAGCATTTAAGAGCTTTGTTTTATTTTCCATTTTTAAGGAGGTATATAATTATTTTAAAACAGGAAGAAAATTGCCTGCATAGAAATGATTAATAAATGATTAGGGAATATTCAGGTTTATCTGAAGCAAAACAATTTCAGGCAAAAATCCGGAAGGATATTTGTTCAGTAATTTTAAAAAGCAAACAGTATCTAATTAAGGGTCGTATTAATAATAAATGCAATTACTTACCTGCTGCTGCAATCTCCTTGATCGCTCTGACAAACTTATCAAGCTCAGGCAATCGGGTATAAACATGCGGAGTTACACGAACACAACTAACATTCTCATAATCAATGGGCACGGTATGAATTTTATATCTGGTAAATAAAATTCTTTCGAGTTCTCTCGGCCCTATTCCATCAATACTTACACCACAAATTGCACATGAATAGGCAGATTTCAGAGATGTTTTGATCTTCACTTTGGGAACATTGATTACCCTCTCAGCCCAATAATTTTTAAGATATCTTACTCGCTCCTCTTTTCTTTTATTCCCAATAGCCAGCTGGAAATTAATTGCTTCGCCAATTCCCTGCTCGATAGGAAAACTCCGGGTTCCCAGAGTTTCAAATTTCCTGATATTAGTACCGCGGGGATCACCATTTGCCAGTAAAGGCCAGATTTTTGAAATTTTATCCTGTTTGATCCACATCATACCACTGCCAATAGGAGCACTTAGGAATTTATGAAGCGAAGTAGCAAAATAATCACAACCTAAGTCAGGAATTTTAAAGTCTAATAATGCGAAAGAGTGTGCCCCGTCACATACAACTTCCAAACCATGACGATGTGCCATATCACTAATCTTTCTAACAGGAAGAATCTGTCCAACCCAATTTATTACATGGGTAACATGTATAATTTTTGTTTTAGGAGTAATTGCATTCTCAAATGCTGCTACAATTTCTTCATCATTTTCAACAGGGAAGTTAAAACTTAGCTGCTTGTAAACAATTCCATCACGCATAGCTCTTTGTTTCCATGCATTCATGTGGTTTGGATAATCCAGTTTACACCCGATAACTTCATCACCTGCCTTAAGATCCAGACCCAGAATTACTGTATTCAGTGACTCTGTGGCGTTGCGATTGATTACAATTTCTTCTTTATTGCATCCGCCAAGCTCAGCCAATTTCTCACGTAAAGGTTCTCTGCCCTGGTCAAGAATTTCCCACATATAGTAAGAAGGGCCTTCATTAGTCAATTTATTATAACGTTCAACTGCTTCCTGAACTACCCGTGGTGAAGGACTAACACCGCCGTTATTCAAATTTATAATTTGAGGGCTAACAGTATAAGCTTGCTGGATTACACTCCAATAGTCTTCATCGGTAGCCACAGAAATTGGCGAAAGATGATTAACTCTGGAATTGGCTGATGAAATTTCTGCAGCATGTAATTCATTAAATAAACTATTTGCTGAGAAAGCTCCGGCCATCAAGCCTAGCTGCTGTAAGAATTGTTTACGTCCTGACATTATTTTTGGATGAAATTGAAGGTAAGTATTTTATCAAAATCTACGATTAAAAACAAAATTTACCAAAGTATTTGATTAATAAAGAGTGGTTTGAATGGCAATTAAGCACCTTTCAAACCACTCTGTTTGTTATATTATTTTATGTACAGTTAATTGCCTTTACCATAATCCGGAGATTTCTTATCGAACCAAATCCTTTCGGCATTCAGTTTAGCGATAGTGAAATCGTTGGGAGTGAAGCCCTGTTCAGTCATGGCAGCAGTCCAGTTAGCTCTGTTAACCTGTCCCGGATCAAGTGTCCACCATCTTCTTGGGAGCACATCACTTATTGGTTCGCGTGCAAGCAATGTAGAATTAGTTTTTGGATAACCTGTACGGCGGGCAAGAGTAAATGCTTCGTTAGGCTCGCGGTAAAAATTCAAAAGTGCCTGGATGTAAATTTTTTCCAGATCATTTGTTCCATCAAGCTTAACTTTTGGATTCGCCAACTGTGCATCAACCAAAGCATCGATGTTTGTATATGAAGTTGAGCCTGCTGCAACAGCGATCTCATTCATAGTCTTTGCAGATGCACGAACACCTTTATTGTACCACTCAGCTGCAGTACCCTTCGTATTAACCCCGGTACCATAGCCCTTTTGTATAAATTCTGCTACCTGAAAACAAACCTCAGCATATGAAAACAATACATCGATAACAGTACCGCTTCCTCTGTCAACCGTTGGTGCAAAGAATTTACGGTTAACAGTTGAAATCAGTTGATACCTGTTTGCACCACCTGCATTAAGTGGATTTACAAAGTATGTACTTACAGCTGGATTTGACTGAAAATCAGCCGGACCGCCCTGATACATAATGTTTGGATCACTGGTGTTTATCCAGGAAGGCAATGTCCTGTTGTATTTAGTCAAAGTATCTCTGAAACTTCCCTGCAAAGAATTTTTGTCGTAATAAATCCCTAGACGTGGATCTGCGGATGATTTTAAAAATTCTATTGCTGTTCCAACCGCAAAGTGACGGCTGTAAATATCAATATTGTAGCCATCAACTCCGAAAGGGAAATAAGTAGGGTTTGCGTGCACTAACTGATCAGAAGTAGAGCTGAATGGACCAACAGCATCTGCCATAACCTCTTTGAAGATTTGAGTTGCCTTTGCAGGATCCTGATTCTGGTACCTGGCAGCGATTCTCAATTTCAATGAATTGGCAAGTTTGATCCATTTTGTAACATTCCCTCTAAAAAAGACATCATTATCACCAAATGATACTTGATTAGCTGAATTCTTTTGAAGTGTGGCAATTGCATCCGACAATTCTTTTAACCAGGTAGTATATAAAGTTTCCTGATTGTCGTATTTCGGAGCGTATTTAGCTTCGTCCCTGCCTTTGTTGGCTTCGGTATAAGGCATTGAGCCATTCATATCACTTACCTTTAAAGCCATCATTACTTGTGGAATATAGGTAATCGCGTTGATTTGCTCGTATTTCTCCTTATCTGCTTTAAGAGCAATTATCCTTCGCATCTCCACCAAATTTGGCAGAACACTTGAATAAAAAAGGTTATAACGACCATTTACGGCGGTAGTAGATACTGCATAACTTTGACCTGTCACTAATTGGCATGCTGACAAAAAATGTGTAAACCCTTCATTCCAATACTCACCACCACGTGAAGTTTGCATTGGCACTAATGAGGAGGTAAAGAGCAACCTTACATCAACATCAGTAACAACATTTGGATTAACATTTACTGTATCAAAATCTTTAGTACATGAGCTTGTAAACAAGCTGGTGAATGCTGTTATTATGATATATAAAAATTTCCTTTTCATTTCTATCTTATTTAAAATGTGTGTTAATAATCAATACTGATTATTAGAAACGGACCTTTAATGAACCGCCAATTGACCGGATCATTGGTAAAAATCCTTCTTCACCTACTGCTGAAGTTAAATTGGAATTTAACGATGCAGGATTCATATCAAAAGGCAAAGAGTTGTACAAATACCCCAGATCCCTGCCAATCACACTTACAACAATTCCGTTTACCTTAAGCTTGCTTGCGATGCTTTTTGGAAGGTTATAGGATATTGCCACCTGACGAAGTGCAACCCATGTACTCTCCCTTATCCAAAAATCAGATACACCAGTAGAAGAAGATGCATAACGATAGTAGAATTGCGGTGCATGTGTAGGCTCAACCAAACCGGCAGTATAAGCCTCTTTGAAAGTCATACCACCAACATCTGCTGTAGTTCCATTTGGTAAGGTTACCCTTTGACCAATTGGGAATACTCCATCGATAATCATCCCGTCATCATAGGTAATTCCGTCATACTTACTGGTCCAGGTAATACCCCCGTGTGCAGCATCCCTTCCAAATAATGTATTCGGAAGTACTCCTGTATGAGTTCCTGATCTTATTGATGACATAGCCATATCTCCTCCGACTTTTGCATCAAACAAAACATTCATTGACCAGTTCTTATACGATAAATCATTGGAGAATCCACCTCTGTATTTAGCGTTGATATCGCCGATATCCTGAAATTTATTGCTTCTTTGAGGGAAAGCAGCACGGGCATCATTCCTCCAGGCAAGTACAGTCATTCCGTTCTTAGGATCAGCTGCATTTGCAGGATTAACATACTTTAAAGCTTGGGTAGTAGATCGGATTGTACCATAAGACTTTCCAACAACAGCCCATGAACTTGCATCAAACGCTGCTCCACCAAGGGCGTAGTCTGTTCTGCCTTCTGCAAGGGAAACAATCAGATTCTTATTTCTGGAAAAGGTTAAACGGGAATTCCATTGAAAGTTCTGTGTCTGAATCGGAGTTCCGTCCAGAGAGATTTCAACTCCTTTGTTCTGAATATTACCGGCATTAATTTTAACTCCGGAAACTCCTGACTCAAGAGGTGTTGAAATATCAACAATCTGATCGTAGGTATTATCCTGATACAAAGTAACGTCAAAACCTATACGACTCTTCAGGAAACGCATTTCCATTCCAATTTCTTTCGAAATTTTCCTTTCAGGCTTTAAATTTGGTGATAAAGTACTGCTGGAACTGAATCCTGCACGAGTGGGTTCGCCCGGTAGTCCGATAACCTTTCCTGCAAATCTATATCCCGGATTGATTACAAATGGATCTGTATCCTTACCTAAGGCTGCGATGTTAGTTCTCAGCTTTGCAAAAGTTACGATGGCAGGAAGCTTGAAGGTTTCAGAAGCAATCCATGAAAGACTGGCTGAAGGATAATTGTAAAAATTATTTCCAGTTCCGTCTTTGTATGTTAAAGCTGAAGACCAGTCACCACGCCATGTTGTAGCCAGATAAAATTGATTTTTATAATCAAAATCAGCACTTGCATACACAGAATTGATCTTTTTGTTATAGTTTACACCTCCGGTAACAAGCGGCGAATTCACAGAGTTGGTAATAAAATAATTACCAGGTACCATTAATCCTCCTGAAGTATTTCCCTGAGTGAATGAACTGATTGAATTGTACATTTCAGCTCCGGCAAAACCACTAAATCCTAAATCCTTCGCTATTTTAATCGTATTGAATGAAAGTATTCCCTTAAGGAAGTTGCTCTCTTTTTTCGACTGATTTAAAGTATAACCTCCACCTCTAAAGTCAGTAAACTGGCCAAGAGCTTTGTTTTCATACTTGTCATAGTTATTATTCATATTACCTTCAACGGTAAAATTGGCCCATTTGGTCAACTTTGCATTTAAAGCAAAGCGCCCCATAAAGTTCCTGCTATCCATTGTTGCAACCGTATTATGCATGTTGAACCAAAATTCAGGAGCCATTACTTTATTGGGCTCAAGTGGATTTGTTCCTCTGGGTGATCCGCCAAATGCCTGACTGGTATATCTTGCCTGCTGATTCCAATACTTCGTATCATAATTACGAGGGAAAATCCAGGTATAGGCAACTCCCCAGTTATCTCCGGCAAAAGTATCAGTATACGGAGCCCAGGCAAGATTCTGAGGATTGGTATTATCACTTGAAGTATAGCCTCCGCTTACATCTGTGCTCAGCCAGTCAGCCAGTTTATGGGTAATTCTTAAATTGAAGTTATTACGCTTCATCTTGTTCGCTACAGAGATCCCGGTCTGATCGTCATGTGTCGCTGCAAATCTGTAGGTAGTTTTATCACCTGCACCTGAAAATGCAACACTGGTAGTACCTAAAGTACCATTCTGGAATGCATCGAGGTAGTTATTAGGAACAGCTTTATATTCTGTCCAGGTACCATCATAATTACGAACTTTCTGATTGGCAAATCTTGGTCCCCAGTTTTCATTTTCACGATTAATCGCTGGATCGATGTATGGATCCTTTGTAATCGGATCTATTGGGAATACTTTCGTAGTCCACATTTGATTTGGCTGATAGTTGGGATCACGGGCATCTGTAAAGAATGCTCCAACAGAACCTCCACCATATTCATTCTGGAATTCAGGACCTTTGTATGGATCATAAACCATGAAATTCTGCGAAAAATCAACGCCTATTCCATTTGCTTTACTACCTTTTTTTGTCGTAATCAGCACTACGCCATTGATTGCTCTTGAACCATATAATGCTGCAGCTGATGAACCCTTCAAAATTGAAACACTTTCAAAATTTTCACTATTCAGATTCGACAGATCATTCGCAAAATCACGACCTCCTGCAACAGATTCATTGTCAACAATGACCCCATCAATAACAAATATTGGTTGGTTGTTCTGACTTAAGGTTGAGTTTCCCCTGATTACAATTCTCGAGTTTCCAAATGGCCCGGATGCACTCTGGTCAATTTGAACACCCGCAACCTTTCCCATCAATGAATTGACCGGATTTAATTGCTGAGTTGCGGCAAGATCACTTCCTTTAACTTCAGTTACTGAGAATCCAAGACTCTTTTTCTCTTTGGACATTCCCAAAGCAGTTACAACCACTTCATTTAAAGCAGTGTTTGCCGCTTCAAGTCTTACATTAACAGTACTTCTCCCATTGATTGAGACCTCCTGGGTATTGAATCCGATATAAGTAAAAACTAGCACAGTGACATTGTCGGGTACATTGATTGTGTACTTACCGTTCATATCTGTTGTAGCTCCTGTTGATGTCCCCTTAAGTTTGATGCTAACCCCTGGAAGAGTCTCACCTTTTGCATCGGTGACAACACCAGTAACAACAATGTCCTTTTCTTGTTTACTTTGAGGCGATATAACGACCAGGCCATTATCCAGAACACGGAATTTAAGCTCCGTATCCTTTAATATCATCCCCAAAACATCCATTACGGGAGTGTCTTTAACGCTTAGGGTAATTGATTTGTCTGATGGCAGGTTTTCTTCGCTGTATAACAGTCTGATATTGCCTTTTTGTTCCAGAATTGAAAAAGCTCTCTTAAATTTCACGTTCTGGAAATCCAGATTTACTTTAACATTTTGAGAATAACTGTTCGCTGATACTTCCAGGACAAGAAGGAATGTTAAGGTTATTGTCCAGTTTAGCATTAATAGGAGTTTTTTGGTTGTGAAATCAGGTAACAGAACTTTATTGTATAGTTCTCGTTTTTTCATACTTTTGTGAATTACAAGGTTAATAATCTGATTATGTAGTTGGACTACGGTTGGATTTTAAAGGCAGGGAATGTTGGCGCATTTCCTGCTTTTTTTTGTTTAGTAGATTTTTACTTCATTTTCTGTGAGTTTATAGTTAAACGATTTAATTAATTGCATGGCCTCTAAAGCCTGTATTATATTCTCATTGATAAAAATTCCTGTAAACCGGTAGGACCCGATATTGGGATCCTCCAGCACTATTTTCACATTGTACCAGCGCTCAAGTTTTGGAAGCAGCTCTTCGAATGATTCATTCTGGAATACAAACTTGTTTTCTGTCCATGATATCTCTTCTATATATTCGTTTCCGCCAAATACTACCGGAGAAATATTTTCAATCGTCAGTACAGAGCTGCTTTTTTGGCTGCCTGTAATCTGGTTCTTTTTAACCATCGCAAATTTTTCGGATGGTTTAAGAATAAA
>CAYJAM010000014.1:0-2466 GCA_964367725.1 uncultured Sphingobacterium sp.
TAGTTGATTTTGTAGCAATTACCCCTATTATTTTATACTTTCCCTTGCTAAGCATCGCATTTACAACCGGATCAATCACATTGATGATAGGCACCTGGTCGCCCAGAAAATGTACAAGTTCATGATAGGCATGTGCAGAAGCGGTATTGCAGGCAATAAGAATGAGCTTACAATTTTTATCCAAAAGGAACTTAGCAATCTTCAGGCTGTAGAATTTAATTGCTTCGGGTGATTTATCACCGTATGGCATATGAGCGGTATCACCAAAATAGATGATCTGTTCATTAGGTAATATTTTTCGGATAGCATTTGCAACCGTAAGGCCTCCGATTCCGGAATCGAAAATTCCAATGGGAAGTGCTGAACTCATATTTCAAAAATAGAATAATATTTCGAGCAGTTGTGTTGAAATATTGGAACAAAAAAAAATGCGAAGCATTTTGCTTCGCATTTTTTTTGTTCTGAAATCAAACTCTTATTTAGCTGCAGTTGTGATACCTAATTTGGTTTTCACATCATTGATCAGATCAGTTCCTCCATCAAAATAAACTACTCCTGGTTGAGAAACATCGAAAACATAAGCAAAACCTTTTTCTTTAGCTACTGCCTTAACCGCATCCTCTGCCTTTTTAAATACAGGCTGATAGATTTCGGTACGCTTGGTAGTTAACTCTTCCTGAGCCTTTTCCTGATCAGCAGTGATACGTTTTTCAAGATCCTGGATACTTGCTCCAAGTGTGGTTAATTCTTTCTCCAAAGTAGCTCTGTTAGCTTCGCTCAGTGTTTTATATTTTTCTTCATATGAAGTAACCAATTTCTGGCGTTCTGCCCCCATCAATTCAAGAGAGGTTTGTTTTGCCTTTGCAAAGGTCTGGAAAGTTGCATCAGCTGTTTTCATTTCAGGCATTGCCTGCAAAAGATCTGCAGAATTGATGTGACCAAATTTTTGCTGAGCATTTGCTGTACCTACTGCAAGGAACATTCCAAGCGCAACAACTCCTATTTTTAATAAATTTTTCATTTTTTCTTGTATTCTGTTTTTGTTTATAATTTGTGAGAGATCTTATTTATTTATTGTTCCGGGTTTATAACCTAACCTGGTAATTACATCATTACTTTTGTCTAAACGCGGACTTGCATATAAAAGTGTAATCTCGCTGTTTTTATCAAATATCATATCCAGTTGCTGAGCGTCTGCAACAGCCTGAACTGCTTTAGAAACACGATCCTGAATAGGTTTTATCAATTTAGTCCGTACCTGAAAAAGTTCACCTTCAAACCCAAATTTTAGTCTTTGAAATTCCTTTGCTTCCTTTTCCTTTTCAATTATTTCATTTTCCCGTGTCTTTCTCATCGTTTCGGTCAGTAAAACCTGATCGGCCTGATAAGCTTTAAAAAGACCTTCGATTGCGATAAACTTTGCATCAACCTCCTTCTGCCATTGCGCAGAAAGTGCGTCCAATTGCTTTTGAGAGGAATTATATTCAGGGATATGTTTCAGAATATAATCACTATCCACATAAGCAAAACGCTGTGCAGATACTCCTAAAGCTGTAAAGACTAATAATACCGCTATTATAAGAATTCTTTTCATCTGTTTATTTTTTTATTTTTTATTTGTCAGAGGGAGCCTTTAATGCTTAAAATAATCACTCCTTGCTTGTTTATTATTATTTCAATCACGCAGGGTTGATATATTTTAATTAAATCCTCCATTCAATGCCTGTGAGATGCTGAACGTAAATGGATTTTTTCCACTATCCGGTAAACCAGGTATCTTATCAAATGCAATGCCATAATCAATACCAAGAAGGCCAAAAATAGGTAAAAATACCCTTGCTCCAACTCCTGCAGTACGTCTGATATTAAAGGGTGCAAAATCACGGAAGGAATTCCATGTATTTCCTCCTTCAGCAAATGCCAGAACAAAGATAGTTGCAGTCTGACTTGCAGTAATCGGATGCCTCAATTCCAGAACATATTTATTGAACAATGGACTTCCTGATCCCTGAGCAATAGTTGGGTTCGAACCGGCAGGAATAATGGCATTGTTTGCATAGCCACGCATTGCAATGATCTCAGATCCCTGAAGGAAATCAAATCCCTGCATACCATCACCACCAAGTTTAAACCTCTCAAAAGCCGACTGACCAACCGCCTGATTGTAAATTCCAAGGAAACCGAATTGGGCCTGAGCCTTAAGAATCAGCTTTCCATAGATACGCTGAAACCACTGTGACTCAAATTTCCATTTATGATATTCTGTGAATCTGTATTTTTCTTTATCTGTAGCAATTGCATAATTCTTATTATTCAATAAGGAATATGGAGGAGTTGCCTGAACAGTTAATTTTAAATTTGAACCTGATGTTGGGAAGATAGGTGCATCGACCGAACTCCTGCTAATCACTTGAGTTAAGTTAAAGTTATAGGAAGTACCAGTCGAAAAAATGAATGCATTATAAT
>CAYJAM010000014.1:2566-17541 GCA_964367725.1 uncultured Sphingobacterium sp.
TGAGTTAAGTTAAAGTTATAGGAAGTACCAGTCGAAAAAATGAATGCATTATAATTGTTCAGGATATATTGCTGCAGATTGATCGAAGTATTTGCCTGAAAATAATCATCAGGCCATTTTAAACGCTTACCCAAACTATAGGTCATACCATTCATACGGATTTTCTGTTGATTGATATCCCCGTTTCTAAGTCCGTTAGACTGCAGCGAAGTAAAGGCACTGATTCCAAAATAAATTGGTTTCTTTCCACCCAACCATGGTTCAGAGAATGAAAAACTATAGGATTGATAGAATTTACCATTAGTTTGTCCCCTGATACTCAACTTTTGACCATCGCCTTTAGGTAATGGCTTCCATGCACTTTTATTAAACAAATTACGTGCAGAGAAATTATTGAATGTTAAGCCCAAAGTACCCACAACACGCCCTCCACCAAAACCTCCTGATAATTCAATCTGATCAGAAGGCTTTTCGACCACATTGTATTCGATATCAACCGTTCCATCATTAGGATTGATATTGATGGGCTTAGGGTCAGTTTTAGTATCATCAAAATTTCCTAATTGAGCAATTTCACGTGTGCTTCTTACAATAAGCTCCTTGGAGAATTTCTGACCTGGTTTGGTCCGGATCTCTCTTAAAATTACCTTGTCATTGGTTAGCTCATTACCCTTAACTTTAATATTGTTAATGGTGTATTGCGGACCTTCGTACATTCTCATTTCAAGGTCTATTGTATCACCGTAAATCTTAGTTTGAACAGGATCCACATTGAATGTAAGGTAACCATCGTTCATATAAAGGGATGATACATCATCTCCTCCCGGACTACTGGTAAGCTTTCTTTCAAGCTTTTTCTCACTGAAGACCTCTCCTTTATTTATTGCCAGAATCGTCTCGAGAACTTTGGTGGAATACTTCGCATTTCCTGCCCATGTTATATTTCCAAAATAATATTTAGGCCCCTCGTGCAAGTCAATTTTGACACCAATGGTACTTTTACCTGTACGGTAAGTGGTGTCTTTGACAATTTCAGCATCGCGATAGCCCTTTTCATGCATCTTAGATATCAGGTTCAGCTTATCTTCATCATACTTATTCTGTAGAAATTTACCCGAACCGAATACCTTATAAATTGCTTTTTCTTTGGTCTTTTTTAAGTACTTCTTTAAACTTTTGTTTTTAAAGTCTTTATTTCCTGTAAAAACAATTTCACTTATTTTAACCCTGTCATTCTTTTCTACAGTAATGTCGAGAATCTTATTATTCGCTTCTGATGTATCTTTTCTTTCGGCAATCAAAACATCCGCAAAGAGGTAACCCTTTTCGGTAAAATGTTTCTTGATAATATCAGTAGTTGTTTTCAATAAATTCTCATTAACAACCTTTCCTGTTTTATCATTTAATTTCTCACGCACATCTGCTATTTCGCCCTTCTTCAGCCCGATCAATTCAATTCTGGTTAAACGAGGGCGCTCCACTACCTCAATCTCAAAAAAGATTGAATCCGACCGGATTTCGGCAATGTTTAATTTTACATCATCAAATAATCCCTGTGCCCATAAATTCTTAACTGCATTAGAAGTAGCATCTCCGGGAACGGTAATCCTGTCGCCCTTGGTTAATTTAGAAATGGTAATCAAAACATCTTTATCCAAAAATTCAGTACCCAGTATGGTTGTACCACCAATAACAAAGTCTTTGGGATTCAGATAGCTAAGTTCATCATTAGATGCAGCAGGTCTTGCTGGTGTTGGAGTTCCGGTTCTCCCAAACTGGGCCATTGCAGAAGTACCGGATATAAGAAGTAAAAACAGTATGAAAATGCGATTCATTTGGTGTATTAAAGGTGCTAAATTAAGCTAATAGCTTGTTAAAAAGTGTTAAAAGTGAAAATTAGTTCAACTGTTCACTTGTCATCCCGAATCGTCTCTCGCGTTTCTGATAATCTAATACGGCTTCAAAGAGATCCTGCCGTCTGAAATCAGGCCATAATTTTGAAGTAAAATATAATTCAGCATAAGCAATTTGCCATAAAAGATAATTGCTGATCCTGTGTTCCCCGCTCGTCCGGATCATCAGCTCCGGATCAGGAATGCCGGCTGTATTCAAATGAGAACCAAAAACATCTTCGGTAATTTCTTCTGCTTTTAACTCACCATCCCTGACTTTTACGGCTATTCTTTTAGCTGCATCTGTGATTTCCCATCTTGAACTGTAACTGAGTGCAAGGGTGAGCGTGCAATTGGTATTTAAGGAGGTCTTCTTTATTGCTTCCATTAATTGCTTGCGGCATTTTTCCGGGAGAGAAGATAAGTTTCCAATGGCATTTAAACGCACCCCATTATCCATTAAAGTTTTAGTTTCTTTACTTATGGTTGAAACAAGAAGTTCCATTAAAGCCATTACCTCCAACTTAGGTCTGTTCCAGTTTTCGGTTGAAAATGCATAAAGTGTCAGATATTTGATGCCAAGTTCCACTGCACCCTCTACCGTATCACGAACCGCAACAACTCCATTTTGATGACCAAATACCCGCAGTTTTCCCTTTTCCTTAGCCCATCGGCCATTTCCATCCATAATCACTGCTACGTGCTGCGGTAATTTATCCTTATCTATCTGTTCAATCAGGCTCATTTAATAAGTTTAACATTCAAAACCGGAACAATTTCTAATTACATGATATCCAATGAAAATCCCAAAAAATTGTTCCAAAATTTCGCGATGCAAAGTTATGACTTAATTGTGTTAATCTGCTACTAGAAATAAAACAGATTTTCATTTGTACTGAATTGTTTTTAATGGCCAAAAAGCTTAAAAAGTTGGACACTTAATTGGAATGAAGGTATAAGTAAGTCCAATACCTGCAAACATATACGTATCCCTTGGCCTGAAGTCACCTCGCTGTGTTCCCGGTGTTCCAATCTGAGGAGCGATCGATCGGTCAGCTAATGCCTGTGTTAAAGAGCTCGCCGGAGAAACAACATTAAAATCAATATATCTGCCACTAATATCATCCAGATAATCAGTAAATGCTGTTCGATAACCAAGTTCAGCAAGAATTGTCCAATTTCCGCTAACATTATACTTTACCCCTGCTCCATAAGGCACACTGATTGCGTTTTTCTTGTAAGCAACATTCTCAGTCTGCAGAAGCCGGAGTTCAATTTCATCACCATTATAATTAGTTAGTGGATTATAATTAAAGGAAGCAACACCGGTAAATAGATAAGGACTTAACTTTCTGGTCGCATAACCAAAATCTGCTCCTGCCATATATCTGAACAGATTGAATTCGATCTGCATGGATAGCTCCGACACAGGAGAATGGAAATCCAGATTCCGTTCAATCTGATAGCTATTGGAAGAAGCAGCATCACTTGCCCTAACCTTGCCGTACATGTAATTCAGCTTTGCAGACCAATAACCATCAAAATTCCTCTTTATCTGTACACCAAATGCAGGATCTGTCAGCTTATAGGCTTTAACAGGATTAATATCTCCCATATAACCTGCACCGCCTAAAACTCCACCAACTTCCCAGGTCTGGGCTGAAGCAATATATTTAGCTGAAAGCATAATGATGAAAAGTACTAATCTACGCATGAATGCAGAAGCTGTTCTTAATAATTTCTGGTATCAATTCCCCAGAGCAATTTATTCCTTAACGTAGATAAATAGTTTTCATTATTTAGTCTGATCAAATTGATGCCAAAATCAGCCTTTTTAACTTTAACCTTTATGGAAGTATCGATTACCTCTGTTCGGGAATCACAGGTTAATAGGTATTTGGAACTTCTACCTTCAATTTCGAAAGAAAGAATATTGGTATCTGATAAGACTATTGGCCGAACATTAAGATTATGGGGAGAAATTGGAGTAACGACCATATTCCCGGAACCTGGAAATATAATCGGGCCACCACAACTCAGAGAATAAGCTGTTGATCCGGTTGGAGTGGCTACGATAATACCATCTGCCCAATAGGAATTCAAAAAATCTCCATTTAGATAGGCATGTACGATCATCATCGCCGAGGTATCCCGCTTATGAATAGTGACATCATTCAGGGCAAAATTTTCATTTCCAAACAGTTTAAGTTCTGATTCTATACATAGCTGAACGCGTTTGTCCAGAGTAAAATCCTTGTTTACCAGACTGATCATTGCATTTGCAATATCACTTTTGTTGATACTTGCCAAAAACCCTAATCGCCCAAAATTTATCCCAATAACCGGAATATTTGAATCACGAATCAGGGTAACAGTATCAAGCAAGGTTCCATCACCGCCGAGGCTGATCATTACATCTACCCTGGCGTCAATCAGATCCTGAGAATTTCTAAAGATTTGAAACTTCCTGGGGAAAAATATTTTGCCTGATATGAAGTGATTATATTTATCATAGACAAAGGCTTCAACAGCATGTTCTGCAAGGCTGTCGAAAACCTGCTGAACATGTGGTAATACAGTATTATTGAATTGCCTGCCGTAAATTGCAATCTTCATGTTTTGCTATTAGATATCGAGATAGTTCATTAGCTGATCATATCTGTCTGAAGTACCATCATCTGATTTAGTATCATTAAAGGTTGCCTTGACATGATAATCATATCTAAGAAAAGAAGCTATAATAGAGGATAAATCTGTTCGATTAAGTTTTAATGTTATTTCAAGTTTTGTAGAATCAGGAAATGATTGAACATAAGAACTGAGGATCTGGGCATTATCTGATTCAACGATCTGTGAAATATGAGCCAGAGAATTATTCCTGTTCGTAATCTCAAGAATAATTATCCCTCCTGGTTCTTTTACTGAAGTCATTGTGGCGACATATTCCATCATTGTATTAATGGATATTAGTCCCTTATAGTTTTTGTTAGAATCAAGGACAGGTACTACACTTAATTTCTGTTCATAAAACAAACGAATTACATCATAAATATGCTGTTCCTCGTAAACAAATGGGTTATGCAAAGACAAACTCAAACTACCAACAGGGGCATTTGATTCCTGAACTTCAACCAGATCTTCATCCGAAACGAGTCCCAAAAACTGCTTGTCATTAACTATAGGGAGGTGATTCACACGAAACTCGGCCATTCTTTCCTGCACTTTCTGAACGGTATCAGAAGTTCTTAAAGCTGGGATACTATCCGATATGAGTTCGTATGCAAACATGTAGTTTTCCTAGTATATACGATCTAAAAACCTTTTTAAATGTGCATTAAATTCAAGAGGTCGTTCCATCATTGGGGCATGCCCGCATAAATCGACCCAGTTTAATTCCGAATCGGGCAATAACTGATTAAACTCGACAGCCACTTCAGGTGGAGTTATTTTATCATCTATTCCCCATATAAGGCAAACAGGAACTTTGATCTTATAAATATCTTTTGACATATTATGCCTTATGGCTGATTTGGCCATTGCCAGGATTTTAATAACCTTTATTCTGTCATTCACTATCTGGTAAACCTCATCAACCAATTCTTTTGTGGCTGTAGCAGGATCATAAAAAGTAAATTCAACCTTCTCTTTTATGAAATCATAGCTTTCACGTCTGGGAAAAGAACCCCCGAAAGCATTTTCATATAAACCAGAACTGCCGGTCAAGACCAGAGCTTTTACCTCGTCCTGATGATTTAGTGTGTAAATTAAGCCAACATGACCACCAAGGGAATTACCAAGCACGGTTATGTTCTTCAGTTTTTTATATTTTACGAACTTATGAACAAACTTAGCGAGTGTTTTCACACCCGTGGTTAGCAATGGAAGGTCATATAATGGCAACAGGGGTATGATAACCCTGTAATCCTTTTTAAATTCTTGAACAACATCAGTCCAGTTACTTAGAGCACCCATTAAGCCATGAAGCAACAAGAGCACTTCTCCTTCTCCCTCTTCAATGTATTTAAAACCGTTTTCTTCTTTTATCTCGAACTCCATAGAATCTTTAAGTACATTTTTCTTTTTACCTGCTAAGGTATAAGTCTAAAAGTTAAATCAATATAAAAACTTATTTTATTAGAAAGAAAATAAGCCATAATTATCAATTCAACCCTGGATGATTCATTAATTAAGCAAGAAGCTCCTTTACAAGCTCAGAAACCGTTTTACCATCAGCTTTCCCTGCAAGATCCTTACTTACAACCGCCATCACTTTACCCATATCTTTCATTCCTGTTGCGCCAGTTTGGGCAATAACTGTTTTAATAAAAGTAGTAATGGCATCTTTGTCCATTTGCTTTGGCAGATAGGCTTCAATGACCTGTAGCTCTTCCTGTTCTATCTGATAAAGATCAGGACGATTTTGAGATTGGTAAATATCCGCTGACTCTTTGCGTTGCTTTGCCAGCTTTTGCAGAACTTTTAGCTCTGCTTCTTCTGTAAGCATTTCCTGGGCCCCCTTTTCAGTTTTGGCAACCAGCAATGCAGCTTTTATGGCCCTTAGTCCACGCAAACGGGTACTATCCTTACTCAACATGGCGGATTTAATATCCTGATCAATATTTTGTTGCAGAGGCATTTCCTGAAATGATTTTAATTTGGTTAGTAATTAATGCAAAACTACACAATCCTGATTAGTTGGAAGTAAATTTTACATTTATTCCGGAGAACTGCCTTTCCCCTATTCCTTTAAATGATGTGAAGTGCTTGCCTGCGCAGTTGGCATAACGATCATATCGTTTATGTTTACATGCGCTGGACGGGACACTGCAAACCAGATGGTTTCAGCAATATCCTGTGCATGCAGGGGCTCATAACCTTCGTATACTTTTTTAGCGCGTGCCTGATCACCATGGAAGCGGACCTGAGAAAATTCTGTATCCACAGCTCCCGGGTGCACACCCGTCACTTTAATCTTATGAGGCAGAAGATCAATCCGCATTGCTTTATTCAGGGAATCAACTGCATGCTTGGTCGCACAATATACGTTCCCATTCAGATAGGTTTCCTTTCCGGCAATTGAACCAAGGTTGACTATGTGTCCGGATTTATATTTAATCATCCAGTTAGAAACAACTTTGGTCACATATAATAAGCCTTTGATATTGGTATCGATCATCACTTCCCAATCAGTTGTACTTCCGGCATTGATAGGGTCCATGCCCTGTGATAACCCGGCATTGTTGATCAGCACATCCACTTTTTTCCAATCATCCGATAAGGTCTCTAGTTTTTCAACATCCTCCTTATTCCTGACATCCATGGTCAGGGTATTAACCCGAATACCATATTCATTAACCAGATCCTGTGCCAGAGTATCTAAACGTTCAGTCCGGCGACCGGTAATAATAAGGTCATAATTTTGTTGAGCAAAGAGGCGGGCGCATGCTTCGCCGATTCCGGCAGTGGCACCGGTTATTAAAGCTATTTTTGACATAATTATTTGAAAACCCGAAATTAAGGAATTCTTAGGAAATGCTATTCAAAATAAAGACTGAACTGAAAATTGCGGATGAATAACTTATCGATTGGTGAGGTATAAGGATTTTCCAGCCGGTCATCATCCCTGAGTACACTTTTAAATGATTGGGCGAACTTGATCTCCGGAGACATCTTGAAAAATTCAAAGTAGAGGTCAAATCCAACTCCTGCTTCATACCAAACGGTATTTTTATTGTTTTTCAGGTATTTTGCCTCGGGACTTAAAGCCAGATCATCGGTTTTCTTTTTCGAAGTAATATCGACTGAATATTTTGCACCGGCTATCATATAGGCCCTGAAATTCCGCCTTCGGTCTGATTTCAGCTTAATACCCAAAGGTAAATCCATCAATGTGGCCTGAACCTTTTTTTGAACGTTAAAAGCCGGATCAGCATATTCATAATTTGCAATTCTATCGGAAAATACCATTCCCGGAGTAAAACGCACATTAGCATTATCTCCAAGCCTGTAATCAGATACAAATCCTAATCCAAATCCGGGAGTAACAGGAGATGAAAGGCTTCTCATTTCACTGTTTATCATTGGAAGTCCGGTAAATGGATCGATAAAAGGGCCCTTCCAGTCGGCCCGCTTTAATATTTTGAACTCTGAGGCAACGTACTGGAATGTAAAACCAAAATGAAGTTGCTCCCCGTCAACACCTCCGCCCCAGCTCTCCTGTGCGGTTAATCTGTTTATTGAAAAAATAAAAAAAATACACAGAATGAGGGTTTTCTTCATTTGATACCGGTGTAAATGGAACAAATTCCAAACGTCAGCGGACGGTATTTCGTATTTTTGAATCCAACTTTTTGCATCAAAGTATCAAAACTCGCTCCATCAGGAAATGAAGCTACTGATTCAGGAAGATAGGAGTATGCACTGCTGTCTTTCGAAAAAATGCGCCCTATGGTAGGCGTAATGTATTTGAAATAGAAATTATATCCCTGTTTAACAGGAAACACCTTTGGTTTAGAAAACTCGAGGATCACTGCCTTTCCTCCGGGCTTTAACACCCGCAGCATATCGCTTAAGCCTTTTTCAAGGTCCTCAAAATTACGGACACCGAAAGCCACAGTTACCGCATCAAAAGAGTCATCATCAAATAATAATTTCTCAGAATCACCCAGGCGAACCTCAAAAAGATCCTGCATTTTCCGCTTTATAATTTTCTGATCGGCGATTCCCAGCATTCCAGCAGAGATATCCACTCCCACAATCTTTCGGGGTTTAAGAATTTTTATCGCCTCAAATGCAAAATCACCGGTGCCGGTAGCAACATCAAGAATGTATGAAGGTTTATCACTAAGTAATTCTTTGATGGCTTTTTTTCTCCATATCCTGTCAATGCCCATTGATAGAAAATGGTTCAAAAAATCATAGGTGCCTGATATATTGTTAAACATGCTTGCTACCTGTTCTTTTTTGGTAGCATCTGAATCCTGATAAGGCCTAACTGTTTTTGACATACCGCGCAAAGATAATGTAATTGAGGATTGCTTATATCCAACATTAGTCCTTCAATCAAAATTTATCAAAATCCTCGAAAATATGACGCTCTGCAGATTGAATTAAAATCAGGGGTTTTAAACATTGCAAGCAATGTCCTACCTTTGTGGGATGATCATCAAAAGCGCAGAATTTCAATGCAGTAATACCAGAACTGATAAATTACCAGCACCTGAATTACCTGAATATGCCTTTATTGGTCGTTCAAACGT
Source organism: uncultured Sphingobacterium sp. (assembly GCA_964367725.1). Classification (GTDB taxonomy): domain Bacteria; phylum Bacteroidota; class Bacteroidia; order Sphingobacteriales; family Sphingobacteriaceae; genus Daejeonella. The sequence goes on from CAYJAM010000014.1 coordinate 11,718, forward strand.
AGGTAAATCCTCGCTGATCAATATGCTAGTACAGCGAAAGGGGCTTGCAAAAACTTCACAAACTCCCGGTAAAACACAGTTAATTAACCATTTCCTGATCAATGAAAACTGGCAACTGGTGGATCTTCCGGGTTATGGATATGCAAGAACTTCCAAAAGTAACCGCGGTGAATGGTCAAAATTCATAAGCTTCTATCTCCGGAACCGCGAAAATTTGCAATGCGTTTTTGTCCTGATTGACAGCCGTTTGGATCCTCAAAAGATTGATATTGAATTCTGTACCTGGCTGGGTGAAAACGGTCTCCCTTTCCAGCTAATTTTTACAAAAGCTGATAAGCAATCTAGTGTAAAGACAGATCAGAGCATAGCAAAATTCAGAAAAGCCCTTCTGGAGATCTTCGAGGAAGTACCTCAGCATTATATTACATCGGCAGAAACACAGGATGGCCGGGATGAATTGCTGAATTTCATAAATGACCTGAATAAGAAATTTACCCGGTAATCTCCGATTAAAGAAAAAAACCGAAATTCTATTTTCAGAATCCGGCAAAAAACACAGATAACCGAATGAACAAATATTTTTCTCTTGTATTGTTTGCCCATACTGTTTTTGCAATGCCTTTTGCTATAATTGGCTTTTTTCTCGCTGTAACTACCACAACGCATGAGTTTAACTGGCTGAAACTATTTCTGATGCTGCTCTGTATGGTTTTTGCGCGTAACGCAGCTATGGCATTCAACCGTTACCTCGACCGGGATATCGATGCTCAAAATCCAAGAACCGCTGTCAGGGACATTCCCTCTGGTCGTGTCAGTTCTAATGAAGCATTACTCTTCACTATTGTTAACAGTCTGTTATTTATTGTGGCGACCTTGCTGATCAATAAACTTTGCTTTTACCTTTCTCCAGTTGCACTAGCGGTAGTTTTGGGCTATAGTTATACCAAAAGATTCACTCCTCTCTGCCACCTCATTTTAGGTCTTGGTCTTGCACTGGCCCCAATCGGAGCCTATCTGGTAGTTACCGGAGAATTTGCCATGCTGCCAATTTACTTTTCACTGGCTGTTTTATGCTGGGTAAGTGGATTTGATATCATATATGCACTTCAGGATGAAGAATTTGACAGACAAAATAATCTGAATTCAATTCCGGCCTGGCTTGGAAAGAAGAATGCCTTAACTGTATCCTCCATTTTGCATTTTCTGGCCGTTGTATTTGTGACACTGCCCTATCTCTTTACAGACCTCTCATGGTTTTACCTTGCCGGAGTCCTTTTCTTTATCCTCCTATTAATCTACCAGCATCAGCTTGTAAAGCCAGACGATCTCTCTAAAGTAGATCGTGCCTTTTTCACGACAAATGGAATTGCTTCGGTAGTATTTGCAGTATTTTTTTTACTGGATGCTTATTTGAGAAATCAATTATAAATTTTAATATGAAAGCTGCCTGTCCAAGCAGAGTAAGCGGGGCATATTTCGTTACATTAACTACAATTACAACAAATGAAAGATCTTAAAATCTCAAAAAAACCAAGAACCTATATCCCTGCAGAATTAAATATACAATGGGGAAATCTTGAACCGATATTTAATGAATTGATTAACAGATCCTTAAACTCTGTCAATGACCTGGAGCAATGGCTCCGTGATAGAAGTGAAATTGAAGCTGCCCTGGAAGAGGACTTTGCCTGGAGATATATCCGAATGACCTGCGATACCACAGATGAAAAATTATTGGCTGACTTTCAATTTTTCGCAACAGAAATCGAACCGAAAATTGCACCTCTCAATAATGAACTAAATAAAAAATTTATTCAAAGTCCTTTTGCTGAACAATTAGATGAGGCCAAATACTATGTCTATGTTCGCGGAATAAAAAAGGCACTCGAACTCTTTCGGGAAGAAAATATACCCCTGTTGACCCAAATACAGGTCGAACAGCAAAAATATCAGGGGATTACCGGATCAATGTCGGTTAAACTGGGAGGGCAGGAATATACACTTGAACAAGCTGCAGTATTCCTTAAAGATACCGACCGAAAGGTGAGGCAGGAAGCCTGGGAAGCCATCACAGCAAGAAGACTGGAAGACAAGGAAAGGCTGGATGAATTATTCAATTCATTACTAAAACTTCGTCATCAGGTAGCTATTAATGCCGGATTTGAAAACTTCAGGGATTATATGTTTCAGGCCCTGGGGCGTTTTGACTATACCCCTGCCGACTGCTATGACTTTCATAAGGCCATTCAGGAAGAAATCGTTCCCCTTTTAAAACTGCAGGCCGAAAAGCGACTCAAGGCACTGGCTTTAAATGAATTGAAGCCATGGGATATGGATGTTGACATTTCCGGGAAGCCGGCTTTGAAACCATTCAGCAATGGTGAAGAATTGATTGAAAAGTCCATTAAATGTTTCCAGGGACTAAGCCCATACATTGGCGAAAGGTTGGAAATAATGAAAGCAAATGGCTTTTTCGATGTGGACAGCCGCAAAGGTAAAGCTCCTGGCGGCTACAATTATCCACTTGCAGAAAGTGGTGCCCCATTTATTTTTATGAACTCTGCCGGAACATTTCGCGACCTGACTACCATGGTTCATGAAGGGGGACATGCAGTTCATACTTTTATTTCTGCAGGGCTTGAATTAAATGACTTTAAACATCTTCCATCAGAGGTTGCCGAACTTGCTTCAATGAGTATGGAACTAATTTCTATGGATCATTGGGATAAATTCTTTGACAATTCTGAGGATTTGATTCGTGCAAAGAAAGACCAGTTGAAAGATGTCCTAAAAACACTCCCATGGGTTGCGGTAGTAGATCAGTTCCAGCACTGGATCTACACCAATCCAACTCATACCAGTGAAGAGCGGGCTGAGGCATGGACAAAAATATTTGAACCATTTGGAAATAATTTCGCTGACTGGTCTGAACATCCGAATGCATTAGAAAACCTTTGGCAAAAACAACTACATATTTTTGAAGTCCCCTTCTACTATATTGAATATGGAATTGCTCAACTTGGAGCTATTGCAGTCTGGAAAAACTACAAAAACGATCCTGAAAAAGGGCTTTCAAACTATCTGGATGCATTAAAGCTTGGTTATACTAAAACGATTAAGGAAATCTATGAAACAGCCGGAATCGAATTTAACTTCACTGCTGCCTATGTGAGAGAACTGGCAGATTTCGTTCAGAAAGAATTAGATAAACTGGATTAATTTTGAGCATACTGTGGTTCTGATTTTTATTAGAGTTTGATGAAATAAAAGCGTAGCACACTTTTTGTATCTCTTACAGTATGAAAAAATTATTCATACTGCTCGCAATATATTTGATTCCTTTCTTATCCCAGGCCCAAATCTGGGATACTTTTAGAATTGACAATGCCGTTTCTGTTGGGCTTCCTAAAGGATTTACCAAAACAGATACCCAAAAGCAATTTAGCCTGGTGGCCAGAAGCTCATTTGGAACAATTCTAATTTTCAAAGTGCCTGATAATCCCCAAATAACACCTGACATTGAAAAGGACAGGCATCTGAAGAACTATTACGAAAATTACATCAAAAGTGTCAAGCAGTCTTCAAAGTCTGGTATTATCACAGATGAGAAAGATAACCTGATAGGTAAGCTAAAAGTTAAGGATTTTACACTCAAGATTGATACAGGCAGCGGGGTTTTGTTAAGGGATTTCAGAGTTTTACATGCCAATGGTGCTACCTATACTTTTGAATTTCTTCATGAGAATGTTCATAAAGAATTCGCTGTTCCAGAGCGTGAGAAATTCTTTAATTCAATTGAAGTCAATGAAACTATAAGCAGTTCAGACCAGTATACGAGCCAGGCTCCTAATTCTGACAGCCCTGATAACACCAAATATTGGATTTTGCTCATCATGGTAGTACTCCTGGCAATTGGCCTGACCATCCTGAGAATTTTGCTAAAAAGGGTTCAGGGAACTGACTTGTAAATTACAGTTATGGGGTTTTCGAAAGTATCTTTCTGTTCAAAAACAAGGTTCAGCTTTCCTGCAGCCTGTATTTCCGTTTCAAATACTTTTCGTGAAATTACCATCGCATCAGGATGGGCTTTGAGATATAGTGAGAGGCAATCCTGAGTTTGAATTAGGGGCACTAATCGCTGCATATTAAAAATATAAGCTGAATTCATCATTTTGTAGTATACCAGATCAGGCTTATTTTTTAGCAGTTCAAGTGAACCTGCAACAGGATTGATACCATAAACTCCGGGATATGCTTTCGCAAAAAATAGAAAATTGCTGAGAATAAATGATAAGGCAATGCTGAGAATAAATTTGCTGATTTCATTCTTCCGGATAAAGTACCAGCCCATCATGGCTCCAATTGGTATGGGGATAAACCAGATCCAGACGCCTGCGGCATCCTGAACATTCTTATCCCCTTGAAGTCCGAAATAAACCGCTGCAGGGAGAGCAAATGCTATTATCGTGTAAAGGCCAAAAGCCCATTTTGCCTTTTTCAAGGGAAAACTCTGCCCTTCAAGTTCTGACAGAAAAAATCCAAGTAGGATTGCTATGAAAGGATATGCCGGAGCTGTATAATTCGGAAGTTTGGTCTGAGAAAATGAGAAAAACATAATGATTCCCAGAACAATGCACAGGCAAAACAATAAAACCTCATTCGACCTTTGTTTCCAGGCAAGAAACATCGCCTGAATGCAAAAAATACCTAAAGGAAGTAAGCCAGCGATGACCATGATCAGCGGCAGAAGGAAAAAGCCTCCATGCCCTTCCATTGTGTCAGAGAACCTTTGCAGATTATGTTTAAAAAAGAACCCCTCGGTCCAGAGTCCATTGCTTGCCTTATAATTCAGCCAATACCAGGGTAATGAAATCAGCAGAATTATAATTATCCCTGCAGGAATTTGAAAAGAGCGGATCATTGCCCAGTTAAATCTCTTTGTCCAGATAAGGAATACCAGCATAATCAAGCCTGGCAAGGCCACTGCTATTGGACCTTTGGTTAATAATCCAAGTCCGAAGCATCCATACATAAGCAAGATCCAGAATTTTCTTTTTTCGACCAGGAATGTATAAAAGCACATGAAGCCGGCAGTCATAAAGAATATCAGATAAGGATCCGGCACTGACATCCGCATTTGAAAATTAAAATGTAATGAGGATAACAAAACCATTGAAGTGAGCCAGCCTGCCTTTTCCCCAAAATATTTCCTGCAGAACAGAAAGCTTATCAGTATAGTTAAAGCTCCAAATACCACAGAGAAAAAGCGGGCACTGAATGCCGATACTCCAAACATTTTATAAGCCGCGGCCATAAAAAAATAATGAAGTGGTGGTTTATCAGTCCTTAATTGTCCATTAAAATAAGGCATAATATAATCCCCCGATACCAGCATCTCACGGGCACATTCTGCATTCTTAGCTTCATCTAGAATATAGATCATCGGTTTATCCAGATTCTGCATAAGCAGCATCAAACTGACGATAAACAAGAGAATACTCCTGGTACTGATATTAAGCCTTTCCAAACAATCTCCCTTCTAATTTTGATGAATGATACCATTTAGTATTTTCAAGCCACCAAATCATATGAAAGGTCATAATCACAGCAATAATTGAACCCGCAATAATATCCTCTATAAAATGCTGGGCAAGATAAACCCTTGAAAATGCAGTTAAGGCCGCAATAGGTATAATTATCCAGTGACCTTTCCTGTGAGGAAGCATATAAGTCAATACCACTGCAAGTGTAAAAACTGATGCTGTATGTCCGGATGGGAAGATGTTCCATTCATGGACAGGATAACCTTCAATTGTTCGGATTG
>CAYJAM010000015.1:0-17249 GCA_964367725.1 uncultured Sphingobacterium sp.
TCGTTATTGGGTATGGGGTGACTCCATTATTACAAATGTTTTCGAACATAATTTTGCTATTTCTGGCTTTAATACTGATATCCCTTGTACAGTTTAAGGTTGCCGTTTCAATAATGATACTGGTATCATCATTCGCATTGATTTTTTGGCTTTATTTGAGAAACAGAAGCCAAAATACTGCGGAAAGACGAGGGGAAGCAGCTAAGCATAGCTATATTGTATTAAACGAGGTTCTGGGAGGGATAAAAGATGTAAAGGTCTATCAAAGGGAGAACAACTTTATCGAAAAATTTAATAAGAATAATAAGATATATGCCAATCTCTGGGCGAAATCAACTACTGCAGCTCAGTTGCCAAAATTCGTTTTGGAAACAGTAGCGTTCAGTTTATTGATCGGGGTGACTCTGATTATGTTATATACCTTAAAAGACATAGGAGCTTTATTGCCGGTATTGGGTGTATATGCTTTTGCAGCATATAAGATAATTCCCGCTATTCAGATTATATTCCAGGGCGTTTCCTCTCTAAAACAAGGTTGGCCTTCCCTTCAGATAATCCAACATGATTTACAAAGTACTGAAAGACAAGAAGATCTTAAGTCGGTAGTATTACAGATACCATTCTCAGATTCTATAAAACTTAATTCTATCGTATATCGGTATCCAAACTCGGACCGTAAAATTCTTGATGGGCTGGATTTAACTATAAATTGTAATTCTACTGTTGGAATTGTGGGAGGCACAGGAGCAGGAAAGACAACTTTAGTTGATCTGTTATTGGGCCTTCATGAACCTGAAAGTGGGACAATTTCAGTTGATAGCAGTGTTATATGCCATGAGAATATACATGCTTGGAAAAATATGATAGGGTATGTTCCCCAAACGATTTTCTTGACAGATGCTACAATAACGGAAAACATTGCTTTTGGATTAGGATTTGAAGAAATTGATTTTGACAATGTTAAACGCGCATCTAAGCTTGCCAGCTTAGATGAATTTATCATGAACGATCTTCCTGGCCAGTACAATACAATTGTTGGTGAACGTGGGGTCAGACTCTCCGGAGGGCAAAGACAGCGTTTAGGTATTGCCAGGGCGCTTTACAGAAATCCTAAAGTCCTGATACTTGATGAGGCCACCTCATCACTTGATAATATAACTGAAACATACATTATTAAGGCTCTTGATAATATTAAAGGCTCATGTACCATTATAATAATAGCTCACCGATTTACTACCATTCAGAAATGCGATAATATAATCATATTAAAAGATGGGCAAATTGTTGATGAGGGAATCTACGATAAACTTATTGAGACTAGCAAAGAATTTAAAAAACTAAGCCTCACCAATTAATAACTATGTTAAATAATAAATCAATACTTATTACAGGAGGGACGGGTTCCCTGGGTAAAGCACTTACATCTCATATTCTGAATAAATATCCAAATGTTAAGCGACTTGTTATTTTTTCACGGGACGAACAAAAGCAATTTCAAATGGCTCAGGATTATCCTGAGAATTTGTATCCTCAAGTTCGCTTTTTTATAGGAGATGTACGTGATAGAGAGAGGTTGACAAGAGCATTTAAGGGTGTCGATTACGTGATACACGCTGCGGCGATGAAACATGTACCAATTGCAGAATATAACCCGGATGAATGTATCAAAACCAATATCAATGGTGCACAGAATGTAATTGATGCCTGCTTTCAAACAGCAGTACAGCGTGTTGTTGCGTTGTCTACAGATAAGGCTTGCGCTCCAATCAATTTATATGGAGCCACGAAACTTACCTCTGACAAGTTGTTTGTAGCAGCAAATAATATAAAAGGCGAAAATCCAATTATTTTTTCAGTTGTTAGATATGGTAACGTAATGGGTTCTAACGGCTCGGTTATTCCATTTTTTATAAAGAAAAAGGCTGATGGTGTTTTGCCGATTACAGATCCGAATATGACACGTTTTAACATTTCTCTGGATGGAGGTGTTGAGATGGTTATGCATGCACTTGAACATGCCTGGGGTGGTGAAATATTTGTACCGAAAATCCCATCATATAAAATTACCGACGTCGCCAATGCAATTGCACCTGGATGTAAACACGAAATTGTGGGAATCAGACCTGGTGAAAAGGTTCATGAAGAGATGATTACACCTTCAGATTCTTTCTATACCTATGATCTTGGCAAGTATTATACGATATTGCCTGCAACCCATAAATGGTCTTTAAGTGATTTTAAGCAAAAATTTACTGCTAAAAAAGTCGAGGAAGGTTTTGCTTACAATTCTGGAAATAACCAGGAATGGGAGACCATAGAAACCTTACGTGCTCTGATTAAGGAACATGTTGATCCTTCTTTTTCATGATTTCCTTTTTTAACTGAATATGATACCATACGGAAGACAATATATTACTGAAGAGGATGTAGAAGAGGTTATAAAGGCTCTTAAGTCAGATTTTATGACTCAGGGTCCAGCCATAAAGACATTTGAAGAGAATTTTGCGAAATATATTGGCGCCAGATATGCTGTAGCCATCTCGAATGGTACTGCAGCCCTACATCTATCAGCGCTGGCGCTTAATTTGGGACCTGGCGATAAAGTTATAACCAGCCCAATTACCTTTGCTGCTTCAGCTAATTGTGTCCGTTATTGCGGAGCTGATGTTGTTTTTGCTGACATAGATCCTATAACCTATTTGCTGGATATAGCCAAAGTAGAGGCACTTTTGCAAGCATCTCCTAAAGGAACTTATAAAGGAATTATTCCGGTTGATTTTGCCGGTAGGGCGGTCGACCTTCAGGCATTTAAAAAACTTGCGAATGAGTATGATTGCTGGTTAATTGAAGATGCCTGCCACGCTCCGGGCGCATACTTTACGGACAGTGACAGGGTTCAACAAAACTCTGGAAACGGTGCTTTTGCAGACTTGGCCATTTTTTCATTTCATCCGGTAAAACACATAGCAACAGGTGAAGGCGGGATGATTACAACCAATGATCAAAAGCTTTATAACAAACTTTTGATGCTTAGGACGCACGGTATCACTCGCAATTCAGAACTCTTTATAAACGATCCTACTTTTGCAACTGGTCAGGAATCTGACTCTTACCCAGGGTGGTATATGGAAATGCAAACATTAGGCTTTAATTACAGGATAACCGATTTCCAATCGGCTTTAGGTTCAAGTCAACTCAAACGAGCCGATTCTGGTTTGAAAAGAAGAAGAGAAATTGCAGCTAGGTACAACGAGTACTTTTCGGATAAATCTTATATAAGGGGCCACAGCGGCAATGTAGAGGGACACGCATACCATTTATATGTGATTGAAACTCAGGATCGGCTTGGATTGTATAATTATTTACGAGAAAGGGATATTTTCCTTCAGGTGCACTATATTCCATGTCATTTGATGCCTTATTATCGGGACCTGGGTTGGAAAGAGGGAGATTTACCATTGGCCGAGCAATATTACAAACAGTGTCTGAGTTTGCCAATGTACCCTACTTTATCAGATGATGAGCAGGAATTTGTCATAGCATCAATCAGAGATTATTTTAATAGCTAATGATTGACACGCTGAATTCAGAAAGGTTAAGTTTAAGGCCTTTGAATTTAACTCATTGTACAACTGAATATGTTGCATGGATGAACAATCACGAGGTTTATAGGTATCTCGAAACAGGCGGCAACTACAAAATTGAGGACCTTAGAAAATATTTGGAAAGTGTAGAAGCTAATGATTCCATGCTATTTTGGGCGATTCATTTAAAAGAAAGTGGAAAGCATATAGGCAATATAAAGATAGATCCTGTAAATAAACGACACGGCTTAGGTGAGTATGGAATTATGATGGGTGATTCCGATGAATGGGGTAAGGGTTATGCTAAAGAAGCTTCCGAGATAGTTATTGATCATTGCTTTAGTGAACTTCGAATAAGAAAAATCACTTTGGGCGTTGTGGAAGATAATTCTGCGGCGTTGAATTTATATAAAAAGCTGGGATTTTCAACTGAGGGTGTTTACAGGGATCATGGATATTATGATGGTAAGCTTTGTAATCTGATCCGAATGGCAATTTTTAATCCAACTGATGCCAGATAAGATTCAAAAACTAATCCTGGGAACGGTACAATTTGGATTAGACTATGGTATAAATAATCCGGCAGGGAAGCCTAGGGAAAGTGAAGTTGAAAAAATATTAATTCGTGCTTATGAAAGTGGAATTCGATGTTTAGACACTGCAGAGGCATATGGAACTGCCCATAGAATTATTGGCAATTTTCATATAAAGTATCCTGATATACGTTTTGATATCATTACAAAAATACCAGGCAATTTTCATGGATCAATTACTACAAAAATTGAATCTTATCTAAATGAGTTGAATGTTGAGAGCTTAAAAGGCTTTTTATTTCATTCATTCGAATCATATCAAATCAATAAGGACGAGATTGTTAAATTAAGTGCCTTAAAAGCTCAAGGTCAGATCGAATCAATAGGAGTTTCTGCTTACACTAATTTACAAATTGAGGAGATATTGCAAGACGAATTTATCGATATTATACAGCTGCCATTTAACCTATTTGACAATATTAATCTTCGGGGAGAAATGTTGAGTAAAATAAATGATAATGGGAAAATAGTACATACCCGATCTGCTTTTCTGCAAGGATTATTTTTTGTTGAATCTGATAGTGACAATAAGATTGCAAGGTCTTTAAAACCGGAATTGGATTATCTAAAAAACATGGCGATTAGGAATAATATTTCAATGCAAAAACTCGCAATTAATTATTGTCTTCAACAGCCTTTGATTCAAAATGTATTGATAGGGGTTGATAATCTGGATCAGCTAAACCAAAACCTATCTGATGCTAGCTACTTATTGCCATCTAATTTAATTAATCAAATTGATGAGATCACGGTCAAACAAGTTGATTTGCTTAACCCTTCATTATGGAATTAGAACAGACTATTTTGGTTTCACAGGCCAGATCAGGTAGTACAAGGTTACCTAAAAAAGTGCTTTTAAAAATTCAGGGGCAAGAATTGCTGAACATACAGCTTACACGTTTACAGAATTGTAAGGAGATAGATAAAATTATTATTGCAACTACAACAGATCCTGAAGACGATACGATTGCCGGTCTTTGCAAAAGCTGGAATGTCGCAGTAAGCAGAGGGCAAATTAATGATGTTTTGGATAGGTATTATCAGGCAGTGCTTCCCTTCAAACCGAAATGGGTAGTTCGTGTGACATCTGATTGCCCCTTAATCGATCCGGAACTGGTAGATGCAGTAGTTAAGTTTGCAAAAGTAAATGAAGCTGACTATGCATCAAATATTCTTTTGGAACGCTTTCCGGACGGACAGGATGTTGAAGTTTTTAAATTTGAATCATTGGAGAAAGCCTGGAAAGAAGCTGAACTTCTATCAGAGAGAGAACATGTTACTCCTTATCTGCGTAAGAACTGTACTTTCAATGGTGGTAAACTTTTCAGTTCAGCTAATTTTTCCTGTGTAGATGATTTTTCAGACATACGCATGACGGTGGATGAGCCCAGAGATTTTGACCTGATCTCTAAGTTAATTGAAGATCTTGGTACTAAGGAATCCTGGTTAACATATACTAGGCATATAATCTCAAATCAGTACAATAAAATTAACAGTAATATTATAAGAAACGAAGGAATGCTAAAATCCTTAAATGATGATAATTTAAATGGGTAGCGGACAAGAATTATACAAAAAAGCAAAAGCTTTGATTCCGGGAGGAACAATGCTTCTATCAAAAAGGCCCGAGATGTTTTTGCCAGAGCAATGGCCTTCATATTTTTCTAAAACTAAGGGATGTAGTGTGTGGGATCTTGATGGTAATGAGTTGATTGATATGTGTATAATGGGAATAGGAACTAATACCTTGGGATACGGAAATGATGAGGTAGATGCAGCTGTTCTTGAAACTGTGAAAAAAGGGAACATGAGCACACTTAATTGTCCTGAAGAAGTTTATTTGGCAGAAAAATTAGTTGAAATAAATCCATGGGCAGATATGGTACGCTTTGCGAGAAGTGGTGGTGAAGCTAACTCGATAGCGATCCGGATTGCACGGGCAGCCTCAGGGAGGGATAAAGTGGCGATTTGTGGTTATCATGGATGGCACGACTGGTATCTATCAGCAAACCATAACGACGGGGATGAACTTTCTGGACATTTGTTACCCGGACTAAGCCCTAAAGGGGTTCCAAGAAACTTGAAAGACACAGTCTTTCCATTTCATTATAATAATTTTGGTGAGCTGCTTTCTATCGTTGAGCAAAACGAAATCGGCGTGATTAAAATGGAAGTTGTCAGAAATTTTGGGCCTGAAGATAACTTTTTACAGAAAGTAAGAGACCTTGCCACTAAGAAAGGTATTGTATTGGTTTTTGATGAATGTACCTCGGGTTTTAGAGAAACTTTTGGAGGCATCCATAAAAAGTATAATGTTGAACCTGATATTGCCATGTATGGTAAAACTATTGGTAATGGCTATGCCTTAACGGCAATTGTAGGTAGAAAATCTGTTATGGAGGCTGCACAAACAACATTCATAAGCAGCACTTTTTGGACTGAAAGAATAGGTCCTACCGCTGCTCTTGCCACTTTGAAAGTGATGGAGCGGATTAAATCGTGGGAAATTATCACAGACAAGGGCAATCAAATGCAGCGCGAATGGCAAAATCTTGCTTCTCAGCATAATCTTTCTATTACTGTGTCGGGTATTCCAGCATTAAGTACCTACAGTTTCAACAGTAAAAATGCCATGGAATATAAAACTCTGATTACTCAGGAGATGCTAAAAAAAGGTTTTTTGGCGAGCACAAGCTTTTATTCATGTACAGCTCATACGGATGATAAATTTGAATCTTATTTTACCGCTTTGGATGAAGTTTACAAGGTTATTGCAAAATGTGAAAATGGTCTAATCGATGTTCAGGGTCTTTTGGAAGGTCCTGTTTGTCATTCGGGATTTAAGAGATTAAATTAAAGGTTAGTACGTAAAACCACAATTCAGGAAAACTCTTATTTCAGAGATATTACCCGGATTTGGTTATTTTTGTTCGAAATAGATTGAATTTAACATATAGTTTTAAATAGCATGAGCAGACTGAAAAGATGCACTAAGTGTTTATTGCCTGAAACACATGAGAGTATTACTTTTGATGAAACAGGTGTTTGCAGTATCTGCAGGCAAGTCGAATTTAAAGAGGGTAAGATAGATTGGGAAAGTAGAAAAAGAGATTTATCGGAGCTTATAGAAAGTCATAGAGGACTTTATGATTATGATTGTATTGTTCCTTTCAGTGGAGGTAAAGACAGTGTATGGACACTTTACTACCTGATGAAGGAATTTAAAGTCAAACCGTTGGTAGTACGTTTTGATCATGGATTCCTTAGGCCAAACTTAAATGACAACACCACTAAGGTACTTCGAAATCTGGGTGCTGATTTTATATCTTTTACCCCTAATTGGAAAGTTGTACAGAAGCTAATGCTGCAAAGCTTCCTTGAGAAGGGCGACTTTTGCTGGCATTGTCATACTGGAATTTTTTCCTATCCAATGCATATTGCATTAAAGTTTAAAGTTCCTCTGATATTTTGGGGAGAGCCTTCAGCAGAATACACATCTTATTATAGTTATGATCAGCCTGAAGAGGTGGATGAAAAGAGATTTAACCGTTTTGTAAACCTGGGTATTACAGCTTTAGATATGGCTGTAAGGTTGGGTGGAGATATGGATGAAAGAGATTTTAAACCATATACCTATCCACCTTTAAAGGAACTGAGGCAATTGAATTACCGAAGTGTTTGCCTGGGGTCATACATACCCTGGGATGTTAAAACACAATCACGTATTATTATGGATGAATTGGGCTGGCAGGGAGATCTTGTGGAAAATGTTCCTGAGCAGTATAATTATGAGAAGATAGAATGCCATATGCAAGGTGTCAGAGATTATATTAAGTATATCAAAAGAGGATACACACGTCCTACACATCTTGCTTCAATTGATATTCGGCATGACAGGTTGACAAGGGAGGAAGGTATGGATATGCTGACCAAGTATGAAGGAAAAAAGCCGGCCAGCCTTGAGATTTTTCTTGAGATGGTAGGTTTAACCGAAGATGAGTTTTTTGAAATATCAAAAAGTCACACGGTATCTCCTTGGAAATTAAATGTTTTTGAACAAGAGGCTGGAACTAAACTGCCCGATTTTAATGAATGGACCAGGGAAGGTAAAATGAAGAGGGAAGATGCAGAAAAGCAGCTTGAGAACTGGAAAAGATCGCAATAAATGATAGGAATTGTTGACTATGGGATGGGTAATCTCTTATCTGTTTACAATGCCTTTGATTACCTTGGTGCGGCTGTCACAATATGCAAGCATCCCGAGGATCTTGCTGGTGTAGATCGTATAGTAATCCCCGGAGTTGGTGCTTTTAAGGATTGTATTGATAAAATTAACCAAACAGGTTTCTTTGAAGCATTAAATGAGGAAGTTTTAAAAAATGCAAAACCCACTTTGGGTATTTGCTTAGGAATGCAGGTCATGGGAAAGCGAAGTTTTGAGGGCGGAGAGTTTATCGGGCTTGGCTGGTTTGATGCAGATATAGTAAGGCTGACACCTTCTGATCCTACCCTTCGTGTACCCAATATTGGCTGGAACACGATAAAATATAATAAGGATGTCCCTTTATTCAAGGGCTTACCAGATGAGCCGGATTTTTACCTTGTACATTCTTATTATATGAAAGCAAATGATCCTAAAGACGTGGTAGCAATTTATGATTATACTTACGATGTCACTGCTTCGGTTTTAAAGAACAATATTTTTGCAACACAGTTCCATCCTGAAAAGAGCCAGGAATTTGGATTGAAGATTCTTGAAAATTTTATAGACTGGAAGCCTTAATGTCAAAGAAAAGATTAATTCCTAAGCTCCAGTTAAGAACCGCCAGTTATAACCCCAATAAAATGGTGCTGGTTGTTACGAAACAATTTAATGAAGTTATTGAAATAGGAGATCCTGTTTCACAGGCTAAGATTTTTCAGGCACAAGCTGCTGATGAATTAATATTTATTAATATTGATAGACATAACAAGGACATCAAAAAACTCTCAGGTATAATTAACAAAGGATCGGAAGAAATTTTTATGCCGATAACTGTTGGCGGGGGCATTAAAACTTCGGATGATTTCAGGGAGCTTCTCAGCAATGGTGCTGATAAAATATCAATCAACACTTCGGCAGTTATAAGGCCTGAGTTAATTACTGAGACTTCTGAGAAGTATGGTGCACAATGTGTTGTAGTGAGTATTGACTTCAAAAAAGATGAACAAGGGGAATATTGGGTTTATATTAACGGAGGTCAGGAAAAGACATCTTATCATCCTTTGGATTGGGCATTAAAGGCAGAGAAGCTGGGTGCAGGAGAATTGCTTTTATGTAATATAAGTTTTGACGGAATGCGGGAGGGCCTTGACCTTGAGATTATTAAATCTATCTCAGAGAATTCTTCTATCCCGGTAATTGCAAGCGGAGGATGCGGACTTGCACAACATTTTGCTGATGGATTTTTAAAGGGCAAGGCAGATGCAGTTGCCGCAGGTAGTTTTTTTGCTCACAGGGATCAAAACTTTATGCAAACAAGGTCACAAATTAAAAATGCAGGTATCAACATCAGAATGCATCTATAAGCAAAAGGTAGTTTTGCGAGCAGATTCTTCTTTCGAAATTGGATTTGGCCATATATTCAGAATGATGTCAGTGGCTGAAGCTCTTGGCCAAGATTATGATTTTCTCCTAGTTACCCAAATTTTACCCGATTTTATTCTAGGAGAAGTTAAAAAAATGGGGTTACATTATAAAATAGTAGAGGGTATAAGCAGGTCACTAAGCGATAGAAAGCTTGGTGATGAAATTCCTTTTGATATGAACGGTATCCTGAATGGTGGGGAAATAGTGGTAACAGACGGATACTGGTTTGGAACACATTATCAATCGGAAATTAAACGACTAGGATGTAAATTGATATGTATCGATGATTTGGCAGAGTTCTTTTTCGTTGCTGACTACGTTATCAACCACGCTCCTGGAATAGATAAAGCAGTGTACAGGATTTCTGAGAACACAAAACTCTGCTTAGGAATGGATTATTTGATTATTAAAAAGATTTTCTTAAATCAACCTTTTCCTATCCGGAAAGTTAGCGATTGTCGCCTTGTAATTAGTATGGGAGGCACCGATCTTTATGGAATAACTGAAAAAATCTTAAATAAGGTTTTGGAAATAGACTCTCAATTTGTTATTGAAGTTATTTATACACATTCATTCTCACAAAAAAGCGTTGCCAATTTATTGGATGTTAAACGAAAGTATCCTGAAAGAGTGTTTTTAAAAGATAATTTAAGTAGTAAACAAATTTCCGAACTGTTCGATTCTTGTTCACATGCTATTCTATCCTCTAGTACAATAGCACTTGAATGTTTAACAAGAAAGATAAGGCCTCTAATAGGATATTATACCGAAAATCAGAAATTTTTATATTCCGGTCTAATTAAGGAAAATTTATCTATCGGTCTAGGGAACCTTATTAGTGATGATAAAGAAGAGGACATTATAACAAGCTATCTTAAGAATAATCAATTTTCAAATTTAGAATTTCAACCCAAATTGGACAGTGTTTTCAGAGAGCTTACAAATTAGGGAGGTTAATTCCGAGGATTGCGCACTGCTTTTTACATGGGTTAACGAGGATGGAGTTAGAGTCAATTCCATTCAAAGCAATTTTATAACCTGGGAAAACCATGTGCGATGGTTTAGTGAAAAACTTTTATCCTTTAACACTAAGATTTTTATACTAGAACAAGGAGGGGTAGCAGTAGGGCAAGTTAGGTTCGACAAAGATGATAAGGATTATTGGGTAATTGATTATTCAATTGATCCTAATTTCAGATCTAAGGGCTTCGGTGGCTTAATTTTATCCTATGGGATAAAGCAGTTTCCCCTAAACACTACCAAATTTGTTGGATATGTCAAAAACACAAACAAAGCGTCAATTAAAGTTTTCGAAAAATTAAATTTTAAAAAAGAAAAGGTTAAAATTTCGGGAGGAGCATTTTACAAATTTACTTGCAATGAAAGACATTAGTATACTTAATAAAATAATTGGGGATAACCAGAGGCCGTTTATAATAGCTGAGATGTCAGGTAATCATAATCAGTCAATCGACAGGGCATTACAAATTGTAAAAGCAGCTGCCGATGCAGGTGCAGATGCCATTAAACTTCAAACTTACACAGCTGATACAATGACCATTCCTGGTGCTCTGACTATCAAGGATAAGAACTCATTATGGTATGGGAGAGAGTTGCATGACCTTTATAAGGAAGCTTACACTCCATGGGAGTGGCATCAAAGAATTTTTGAATATGCAAGGGAGTTAGGTCTAATTGCTTTCAGCTCTCCTTTTGATGAAACTGCAGTAGATTTTCTGGAGAGTTTAAACGTTCCTCTATATAAAGTCGCTTCTTTTGAGAACACAGATACACCGTTGTTACGGAAAATCGCTCAAACTGGGAAGCCGATTATTATGTCAACAGGTGTGGCCACTGTGAGTGATATTGATGAAGGAGTAAGAACTCTTCGAGAAAATGGGAATGAAGAACTTGTATTATTAAAATGTACAAGTACATACCCCTCAACTCCTGAGAATACTAACCTATTTACAATTCCTCACCTTAAAAAAATGTTTAATTGCCATGTTGGTTTATCTGATCATACAATGGGTATAGGTGCTGCAGTAGCTTCAGTGGCATTGGGAAGCAGGATTATAGAAAAACATTTCACACTTAGTAGAGCAGATGGGGGTGTTGATAGCACATTTTCTATTGAGCCCGATGAGCTCAAAATGCTTGTTGTCGAAACAGAGAGAGCTTTCCAGTCTCTAGGACAAATTCAATATGGTGTACAAAAAGCGGAAATTAAGAGCCTCGACTATAAAAGGTCGCTTTATGTTGTTAAAGATATCGAACTTGGGGAAAAGTTCTCTGCGGAGAATGTCCGTGTAATTAGACCTGGCTACGGTCTTGCCCCCAAATTTTATGATTTAATATTAAAGAAATCAGCTCGGCAAAAAATCGTTGCAGGAACACCGTTAACATGGGAGTTATTGTGAATCCCGTATTCGTAGTTTTGTCTTCAAAAACTTGGCATGACAAATTATTTGAGGATCTTAGGGATAATGTTGAAGCTACTTGGATAAGACTAAAAGAGTTTAATAAATTCAATTTGGAGAATCTAGATCAATGGAAGCCAGATATGATTTTTATACCTCATTGGTCTTATATTATACCGGAGGAAATCTTTTTGAAGTATGACTGCATAGTTTTTCATATGACAGATCTACCTTATGGTAGGGGTGGGAGCCCACTTCAGAATTTGATTACAAGGGGACATAACAAAACAAAAATCTCGGCATTAAAAGTTGTGAAGGAGTTAGATGCGGGCCCCGTGTATTTAAAAAGGGAGTTATCGCTCGATGGAAATGCGACTGAGATATTCCAACGTGCATCATCAATAATTCAGTCAATGATCAGGGAGATTATTGATCAAGATATTAAGCCCATAGGTCAAGATGGGGTTCCCGTTCTATTTAAGCGAAGAACCCCATCTGAAAGTAACTTGGCTGACGTTAAATCAAAGGAAGAGGCCTATGACTATATTAGAATGTTGGACGCAGAGGGCTACCCGCATGCATTTTTAGAGACTGAGAATTTACGATTTGAATTTACCGAAGCTATAATATCGGAAAATGGACAACTAAAAGCTAATGTTAGAATATTTAAAAAATAAGAAAATACTTATTGTTGTTGCACATCCTGATGACGAATTACTCGGTCTGGGTGCCAGTATGAACCGTTTAATATCTGATTATAATACGTCTGTGCATGTTGTGATTTTAGGAGAGGGCATTACATCCAGATCCGACACTAGAGATGTTGAAAAATGGGAAGAGGAACTACTTATTCACAGGAATAATATCAAACAGGCTCAAGCAGCAATTGGCTATAATTCTGTTAGTATATATGATTTCCCAGATAATCGATTCGATACCGTTGCTCTACTCGATATCATTAAGGTAATCGAAAAAGAGAAAGCAGAATTCAAACCTGATGTCATATTTACACATCATGGCGGGGATGTGAATATTGACCACCAGCGTACTTTTGAAGCGGTCATAACATCAACCAGGCCAATGGAGCATGAGCATGTCAAAGCAATTATAACTTTTGAAACTCCTTCTGGTACCGAATGGAGGGCTTCTTCAGACCCTAAACACTTTGTCCCTAATTTTTTCATTTCCTTTTCATATTCAAATCTTGAGAAAAAGATCATTGGAATGGAATCCTATGAATTTGAAAAAAGAGCATATCCTCACCCTCGTTCGCCTGAAGCATTAAAAATTCAAGCACAAAGATGGGGGGTTGCAGTAGGATGTGATTTCGCAGAAGCTTTTTGTATCATTCGTCTGTTATCCTGAAATTGAATAAAATTAATATGATTAACGCTACTATAGAAGTCCGGATGACAAGCAGCAGATTGCCAGGAAAGCCCTTAATGCTTGCTGGCGGTATTACGATGCTTGAGATCCTGATCAGACGTCTGTCACAGAGCAGATTTATAGAAAAAATTATTGTTGCTACAACAACAAATACCCAGGATGATCCTATCATAGAGTTTTGTATAGCGAATAATCTCCCTTATTTCAGGGGAAGCGAGCATAATGTATTGGAGAGAGTTTATGCTGCCGCTAAACAATTTCATACAGATACGCTGGTACAAATCACAGGAGATTGTCCATTGATTGATTATAGGATGGTTGATGATTTAATTGAAATATTCAATAATAATTATCCAACCTCCAGAGTTGTATCCAACACCGGGCCGGAGATATCAATGCCATGGGGTTTTGATGTCCAGGTTTACAAAGCAGATGAATTAAAAAAGGTTCTTGACAATTCGCCCAGTGAAGAAGACAAGGAACATGTCTCTCAAAGGTTTTATAGTGCAGAGTTCAAGGGAATTTATAATTTGCTTCACATAAAATATGGCCCTCCACTTAACAGACCGGAATTAAGGGTTACACTTGACTATTTAGAGGATTATCTTTTAATTAAAGAAATTGTGGAAGATTTCGGCATTGAGAGATTAAAGGAATTTACGGCAGAAGATATTATTGAGTGGTTGGACAGACATCCGGCACAACGAGATCTTGTTATTGCGAAACACCATGAAGGCTAGTGTATTAGTAATAGGAGCTGGAAACATAGCGCAGGCATATGACTCAATACAAGGACCGGAGGTAAGAACCCATATAAAAGGTTATCAGTATTATGGGGATTGTTTTTCGATAAAAACATTATTCGATATAGATGCTGAAAAGGCCAGGGATGTTGCAAATAGGTGGAGTATTCCTCAATACTGCTCAGATTTTTCAACTATTAAACATCTTTATTACGATGTGATTTCCATATGCTCCCCGGACAAAACTCATGAGTTTTATCTGGATGAAGCACTGAAGATGAAGCCAAAAGTCATTTTCATAGAGAAGCCTTTAAACATTACTACTGAAAAGGCTAAGGAGGTATATAAATATTGTTTGGCTTCCAAAATATTGTTACTCGTAAATTATTCCAGAGTATACATTCCAGAGTTTATTCAAATTAAGGAACGTGAAGAAAGGAATGATTTTGGGAAAATTCTTTCAATTGGGCTAAAATATCATGGAGGCTTTTTACATAACTGTTCACATTTAATTAACCTTATTGCATTTTTATTTAATCCGGCGATAAGACATACCTTTATAACAAATTCAATCACAGACTACAGTTCAGATGACCCGTCGCTTTCAGCAATTGTTTATTGTAAGAAACCTGATAACAAATTTACACTGACCATTGAGGCCTATGATTCGTCCATTGTTAATATGACGGAAGTTGATTTAATTACTGAAAAAATCAGAATCAGGTATGTAGAATCTAAGGGTAGCTTGATTAGTGAAGCCGGGAAATTTTCTTACAAGGATGGTATCGACCTGCAGGAATTTGTATCTGTTAATGAGTATAGGGTTGACTATAATTATGCAATGAAAAACGCGATTCTGTTAATAATGACATTCCTTGAGAAGCCTACAGAAAAACTAATAAATGAACAATTTAATTTACAAATCAAAACTTTGGAACTATTACAAAGTATAAAATCGGGGATTAATATATGAAAGATTTACCTGCAATATTAGGAGGGGATAAAGTCCGGGAAAAGCCATTTCCCAGACGTATTACCATGGGTGATGAAGAAAAGAAAGCTGTTCAGGCGGTAATGGATAGTGACGTTCTGTCTGCATTTTTTGGAAGCCCGGGAGAATTGTTTTTAGGGGGGCCTAAAATCAAGGAATTTGAGAATAATTGGGCCAGAGATTTTGGATTTAAGTATGCAATTAGCGTCAATTCCTGGACATCTGGTCTGATGATAGCGCTTGGAAGCGTCGGAATTGAACCCGGGGATGAAGTGATCTGCTCAAGTTATACAATGTCGGCTTCGGCATCCTGTTGTTTCTTTTATGGTGCCATACCTGTTTTTGCGGATATCGATCCCAAAAATTATTGTATAGACCCTAAATCCTTTGAAAAGCTAATTACACCCAGGACTAAAGCAATTATAGTTGTTCATCTTTTTGGTGGACCAGCTGATATGGATGCTATTCTTGCAATTGCTAAGAAACATGGTATTAAGGTGATTGAAGATGCAGCACAAGCGCCGGGCGTAAAATATAAAGGTAAGCCTGTTGGTTGCCTTGGAGATATTGGCGGTTACAGTCTTAATTATCACAAACATATTCATACCGGTGAAGGAGGAATGTTGGCAACCAATGATCCTGAGATTGCAAAAATTGCGAGAGCAATACGGAATCATGGCGAAAATACGATCGAATCTGAATCTCCGGAAAACTTTGTGAATTATGTTGGCGGCAATTTCAGACTGACTGAATTGCAGGCGGCGATTGGTGTCGAACAACTCAAAAAATTAAATGCATACGTAACTATGAGGCAGTCCCTTGCTTCGCATTTTACCAATGGTCTAAATAAAATTACGGGGATCGATGCCTTGCAGAATGACTTGGCTAATAATGCCTATTATGTCTATCCTTTCAAATATGATAGACAAGTTGTGGGTTTGTCCAGAAACCTGTTTATTAAAGCTGTGTTAGCTGAATTACCAATTCCTTTAGATTTTGAAGACACTGCCTTAGCCGGTGGTTATTTAAAGCCCCTTTATTTAAATCCAATTTACCAGAAACAAATTGCCATTGGAAAAAAAGGATTTCCATTCAATTTTAACGAAGGTGTAAAATATAATTACAGCAAAGGTATCTGTCCGGTAGCTGAAAGGCTTTATGAGCGTGAATTGGTACTTTCGCCATTAATAAGAGAGCCGCTTGAGTTGGGTGATGTGGATGATATTTTAGTAGCAATAAATAAGGTGGTTAATTCTGCCGTCCAGATAAGAAGGGCTTTTCCGGATGTTAATGACGACATCATTGATTATGTCTAATAACGGTTGAATGGTAAAAAGGAAAGTTGTTTTTGCGTCTCATGACCCTGGTGGATTTAATCTCGTTTTCCCCATCATTAAGTCTTTCTCAGCTCAAGATTGCTTTGAGGTACATCTTTTACTGGCTGGAAGTGCTTTGAAGAGATACGTAAGTGCTTCAAAGATCGATGCAAAATTATATTCACCTCAAAGTTTTCCAGTGGAACAATTTCCAACTGAACTGGATGTAAATCAAGCAGAAATCACATATATTCTTGAAAGTATTCAACCAGATGCAATTATCACTGGAACCAGTATTAACTCAAATATCGAGAGATATTCTATTGCGTTTGCAAATAAAAAAGATATTCCAGTATTGTCGATTATTGATTCATGGATAGGTGAAAATGTGCGATTCAAGAGTAAGTTTATTGAGTCGTATCCTGGGACAATTTTGGTAACAGACAAGGCCATGGAAAAGCGATGTAGTATATTCAAGGATAAGAACTGTAAAATTGTTATTGTTGGAAATCCACATTTGGAGGAATTGCATCTTCAAAAATCTGACAGGCCTGCTATCCGGCAACAAGTCCAAAATAGGGCACTTT
>CAYJAM010000016.1:0-7902 GCA_964367725.1 uncultured Sphingobacterium sp.
ACCCTGCATTTTTCACTGATGGGTGCCCGGGATCTGAGTATTATCAGCACCCCACCACCCAATCGCCAGCCTGTACTAACAGAACTGCATGTATTCAATGAAAAACTGATCAAGGAAGCGGTGGAGTATGAAATAGACCGGGGCGGACAGGTATTCTTTATTCACAACCGGGTGCAGGATTTGATGCAGCTGGGGGGCTTGATCAATACACTGGTTCCGAAAGCCAGAATTGGTATTGCCCACGGGCAGCTGGAAGGCGATGCACTTGAAGATGTGATGTTAAAATTCGTAGGGGGTGATTATGATGTTCTTGTTGCTACAACAATTATTGAGGCCGGACTGGATATCGCGAATGCCAACACCATTCTGATCAATCATGCCCATATGTTTGGATTGAGTGATCTTCATCAGATGCGCGGACGTGTGGGCCGCTCGAATAAAAAGGCATTCTGCTATTTATTAAGTCCGCCACTTTCTACTCTTACCAATGAAGCCCGGAAACGCCTGAGTGCAATTGAAGAGTTCTCCGATCTGGGGAGTGGTTTTAATGTTGCAATGCGCGATCTGGACATCCGCGGAAGCGGAAACCTGCTGGGTGCCGAACAAAGCGGATTCATTGCAGAAATCGGATTTGAGATGTACCATAAAATTCTGGATGAAGCCATTCAGGAATTGAAGGACGATGAGTTCAAAAATCTGTTCAGCGACGAGAAACCAAGGCCATTCATTTCATTTACTCATGTGGATACGGATCTGGAGGTGATGATTCCGGATGAATATGTGACCAATATTGCTGAACGATATAATTTATATACCGAACTTTCAAACATAGAGAACGAAATGGCCCTCGATGATTTCAGGCAAAAACTTGCTGATCGTTTTGGACCCGTTCCGCATCAGGTAATTGAACTTATCAATACCTGGCGCCTGCAATATCTGGGAAAAACGATTGGCTTTGAAAAGATCACTTTCAAAAAAGGCGTGCTAAGGGGGTATTTTATCGCTAATAAACAGTCGCCTTATTTTGAAACGGCCCAATTCGGCCGGGTTCTTGAATTTCTTCAGGCTCACCCAAGAATAAGTAACCTGAAAGAGGTTAAAAACACTCTTCGCTTAGCCATTGAACACGTTTCTACCCTCGATACGGCCATAGAATTGCTTCAGGAATTGGCTGGGGTAGATGCTGCTAGTTCCCCAGCATAAAAGTTATTGGAAGAACATAGGAGGTTCTTACGGGTTTCCCGTTTGCCATACCCGGCCTCCATGCCGGAGAGGATCTGAGTACACGAATCGCTTCCTCATCACAACCAGCACCTATACCTCTTATTACCTTGAAATCAGCAAGACTACCGTTCTTCTCTACAACAAAACCAATATAAACCTTGCCCTGAATTTTGTTTTGACGTGCCCCCGCGGGATAGCGTAATCTGGATCCAAGATACCTGCCTAATGCCGCCTGCCCTCCCTGAAATTCAGGTGCGAGTTCAACACTGGCCAGATCATATAACTTTCCTTCATAGCGAGCTTCAGAATTAGCGTTTTCAAGTGGCTCTGGTAAAGGTTCTATAACTTTTTCGGGAACTGTTGATGCCTGGCTATAGTCAATTTCATTATCGATTATACTGTCGGGATAAGAATTAAGTGATGTTACAACAAGATTCTTAATTTCAGCTTCCCTGAGCGACATGATTTTCCCCTCCTCATTAACTGCCAATTCAAATTTTATGTCGCCAGATACTTCTGAATTTCTGGAAGGCTGCACATAACTTACTTTCGCCCAGTAGCTTGCAATCAGTTCATTATTATTACGATCATAATCCAAACTGGAAACAATCCAGGTAAGATTGTAGTTCCGAAGATCAGACATTCGTTTGGCATGAACTTCCTTCAGGCGCTTGTAAGTTAGATTGTGATAGTTATAATAGGTTCTTGTAATTGGCGAAAAATAGCTTGGAGGATCAAAATATCCCTTCCTTTGGTCATTATAAAAAGCTTCAATGAACTTAATCAATGAACTTCGGACCTGCTCATCACTCATACTTGAGTTCTCAACCAGAACATCCGAATTATTGTCGTCAATAACAGTCACAACCTCCTCCTTTTGATTTGAAAAAAAGGAACTGGCGTCATCAACATAAAGGGTGAGATAACCCATGACCAGTATGATTATACCAAGCCCAATGGCCATGTATCTCAATGAAGGGTCTTTTATTACCTCATTTTCTGACATGGAATCATCTTGTGTTTTATTCTCTCTTTCCAATTAATACTATTTATACTCTTTAATAATAAAAATCGTTCCAAAATTTTGCCAAATACTCCGGTCGGAGCAAGGCTTTCTAAACAGGATCAGAAAATCTTTACGAAAGACAAATATACAAATACGAGAGGCGCGGCAAGTAATAATCCGTCAAAACGATCGAGCAGACCGCCATGGCCGGGTAAAAAAGATCCGGAATCTTTTGTCGATAGGCTTCTTTTCAGCATAGACTCTGACAAATCACCCAGGGTACCCGAGCTTACAATGATGACTGAAACAACAAGCCAGTGAAATAAAGATAGTTCGGTGAAATAGATACTTAAAACAAATCCCGAGAGCATACTGCAAAGGAAACCTCCGGCAAAGCCTTCCCAGCTCTTTTTGGGAGAATGTCTTTCAAACAATCTGTGCTTACCCAGTGTGATGCCAAAAAGATAAGCTCCTGTATCACTCGCCCAAAGCAGGATAAGAAAAGCAAGTGGTAAATGCCAGGAATATTCACCTTCCATAAAACCCAGGGCATAGAAAAAACAAAAAGGGATTGCCGCAAATATTACTCCGAATATGGTATACGCAATATTGTGGAAAGGATTCTTCAGATCCCGGTAAAGCTCGGCGATTATTACCAATACAAAAAATGGAACACAGATTAGAAAAATCTCTGGTGCTGCGTTATGAAGAAAATATAAACTGACTGGTAAATAAATGCTAATCACCAGTATCCAACCCCAGAAACTCTGAGGTTTCAGACCATCAGCACGTACCAATTTGTAAAACTCTTCGGTACTGAACAAACTAAGCAGCAGGAAAAAGCCAGTAAAAGCATAAGCACCCAGAAGAACTGAAGCAAGCATCACTGCGACAAAGAAAAATGCTGTTATTGCTCTTGTTTTCATTTACAACTCATTTTTTACGATGATTTCAAGTGCTTTCTGAAAATCAGCCTCATGAATATAAACCTCAACCTCCCCAATTCGGTATGGAAACCCTTGTTTATTAATTATTATTGCCTCCATCTCGTGATCTACCAATACCTGCCTAACCAGCTCCGATTTAAAAAAATCAGCAGATGTATAAATTTTAACCCATCCCGCTTCCATCCAGACTTTCCCTTTTAATTTCGTTTAATTTTTGAGTATTCCTATAAAAGTATCGTATTGATACGATAAATAAAATAAAACTGATGCCGATCTGAACAGGACTTGAGGGTTCAGCTTCAAACATTTTATCAATTGAAAGCCCCTGCTGCTGATACCAGTAGGCAGTAAAAACTGCCAGAGCATTGTTTAGAAAATGTCCAAGAATTGGAAGCCATAAACTGCCACTCCAAACCAAGAGGTACCCGAACAATGCCCCCAGAAACATTCTTGGGAAAAATCCATAGAACTGGAAATGTATCGAACTAAAAATAATTGCTGTCAGCCAGATAGCGACATGATAATTTCCGAACCATCGGGCGAAAATTTGCTGAAAACCGCCTCTGAATATCAGCTCCTCCCCAAAAGCCGGGATTATCGCAAGCATGATTAAGTTCACAAGTAGTGCCGGAACAGAGTTCATTACTATGAGCTGTTTGGTCATCAGCTCCATTTTCAATTCCTGTTGTAGCATCCAAACCTCTACTTCTTTAAGGAAATCCGGGAGTTTCATACCCTTATTCAGCTGCATGGTATATTCAAGGGCAGGACTTGCAGAAAACATAATCACAATGGTCAGCAAAGCCAGATAGGCAGTAACAGGAATAATTTTAAGGTATCCAAGCCAGTCTTTGTTTTGAAGTTTGGCATAGATCAGGGCTGGGATAACAAACATACCTATGGATGAAATAATCTGAACAAGCTTGATTAGATCAAGGTTGCTCATATTCCCGGCAGATAACTGAAGCATAGTTTCAGCGCCGTAAATTGAGGTACCTATTGCGAAAGCAATACCGGTAAAAACCACAGCCCCAGCTAAGATAAGCAGGAGTAAAAGGATCAATGAACTGAAAGGATTACGTTCTGCTGACGCGGATTTGAACATGCTTATATATTATTCGTAATTTTGCACTTTAGATTTGAAAAATACAAGGTTGAAAGATAGTTAATGTCTGTTAAGATTGGAAATATAGATTTAGGGGAATTCCCGCTTTTGCTGGCACCTATGGAAGATGTAAGCGATCCTCCCTTCCGCTTCGTTTGTAAACAAAACGGGGTTGATATGATGTACACTGAGTTTATTTCTTCAGAGGGCCTGATACGTGATGCCGCAAAAAGCAGGGCAAAGCTCGATATATTTGAATATGAACGCCCGATTGGTATTCAAATCTTCGGGAGTGAAATAGAAAGTATGGCTGAGGCAACCCGGATTGCCACATTGGCAAAGCCGGATCTGATCGATATAAATTATGGTTGCCCGGTAAAAAACGTTGCTTGCCGTGGAGCAGGAGCAAGTTTATTACAGGATATAGACCGAATGGTGGAAATGACAAAAGCTGTGGTAAATGCTACGCATCTTCCCGTTACTGTTAAAACCCGCCTTGGCTGGGATGATAATACCAAAAATGTTTATGAAGTTGCTGAGCGTCTTCAGGACATTGGCATTCAGGCACTTACAATTCACGGTCGTACCCGAGCCCAAATGTATAAAGGTGAAGCCGATTGGTCACTGATCAGGGAAATCAAAAGAAACCCAAGAATTAAAATACCGATCTTTGGAAACGGGGATGTAAATTCCATAGAAAAGGCTGCCAACTGGCGGATGGAATATGAAGTTGATGGAATTATGATTGGCAGGGCAGCAATTGGTTATCCATGGATATTCAGGGAAATAAAGCACTTTTTTAAGACCGGAGAATATTTACCAGAACCAACAATAACTGAAAGAGTAGAGGTTTGTAAGACCCATCTTGATAAATCTATCGCCTGGAAAGGGCCTAAAGTGGGTATTTTTGAAATGAGAAGACATTATTCTAATTATTTTAAGGGTATTCCTGACTTTAAGGAATATCGCATGAAACTGGTCTCACTTGAAAATATTGACCATATTCATGAAGTTCTGGAAGAAATTAATGAACGATTCCAAACAGAATTGGCTTGATTATAAGGTTTATTTTTATATTGCCTTCTATTAAAATTAATAATTATGGTAACCAAGATTACTGATGGGGTAAAAATATCGGTAGAAACCATTTACCAGCCCGAATATTCAAATCCGGCTAATGAACATTTTATGTTCGCTTACCGGGTTAATATTGAAAATATGACAGAAAATAGTGTTCAGCTTCTGAACCGTCACTGGCATATTTTTGATTCGAACGGTACCAAAAGAGAGGTGGAAGGAGAAGGTGTTGTTGGTTTACAACCCATTATCGAACCTGGTGATAATCATGAATACGTATCTGGATGTAATTTAAAGACAGATATGGGCAGCATGAAAGGATCTTATGAAATGAAAAGAATTGTTGACGGTCGTAAATTCCGGGTCAACATTCCTGAATTTTACCTGATTGCACCTTATAAAATGAACTAATTTCCGATTAAAGGATAAACAAAAAGCCCCTTTATGTAATCATAAAGGGGCTTTTCTATTATTGAAAAATATTATTCTCTTCTTCCCATCAACATGCTGGCATAATAAACCAAGGTTGCTAATGAGCCTAACGCAGCAACCACATAAGTCATAGCCGCCCACCAAAGAGCATCTTTAGCCTGATCATTCTCCATACTGGTTTGCATAATTCCGCGATTGCTTTGCAGCCAGGCTAAAGCCCTGTTGCTTGCATCAAATTCAACCGGAAGAGTAATGAATGCAAATAAGGTTACAATAGCAAGTGCCACCACACCTATCGCAAGAACGGTGATATCTCCTGAAAAAATAAGAAGCATCACACCTATCATTAATGCCCATTGTGTAATCTTTGATGCAACATTAACTGCCGGAACAACAGAAGACCTGAATTTTAACCAGCTGTATGCTTTGGCGTGCTGTACAGCATGGCCGCATTCGTGTGCAGCAACAGCTGCTGCAGCAACACTACGTCCATGATATACTTCAGGACTCAGGTTTACAGTCCGGTCTGCCGGATTGTAGTGATCTGATAACTGACCTTCGGCAGAAATGATTTGAACATCATATATTCCGTTATCCTTTAACATTTTATCAGCTATGTCTTTGCCGCTCATTGCTGAACCAAGAGGCATTTCGGAGTATTGCTTAAATTTGCTTTTAAAACGCCATTGGACAGCAAAACTAACTACCGCAATGACAATCATTAAAATTAATCCCATAGTTTGTATTTTCTATAAACTTATTCAATAACCATTCCGAATAAAAATAATCACAAATAATTTACCTTTAGATTATATGTCCAATCATTTTTCTTACTGGGAACAGAAATCATTCTTATCAGGCTTTGATGTGATCATCGTTGGCAGTGGAATTGTTGGCTTAAGTGCAGCCCTGTATCTAAAATTAAAGCAGCCTTCACTAAAGATTGGAATTCTGGAATCGGGGTTTCTGCCTGCCGGTGCAAGCACAAAAAATGCCGGTTTTGCATGCTTTGGAAGCATTTCTGAGCTGGTAAATGAGCTTAAATCAAAGCCAGAAAATGAGGTTCTTGAATTGATTGAAATGCGTTGGAGAGGTCTGGAAAAGCTCAGAAATAATCTTGGGGATACCGCTTTTTGTTTTGAACAAAATGGAGGTTATGAAGTATTTAAAGATAGCGAGGCTGATGTGGCAAATTACTGCATTGATAGGATATCCTGGTTTAATAACTTCCTGAAACCGGTCATTGGAAAACATGACATTTATGCAGTTTCTTCTGATAAAATTGCAGAATCTGGTATGCGTGGTATCAGTAATATCATAAAAAACAAATACGAAGGTCAAATTGATACGGGCAAAATGATGTTCGCATTGCTTTCAAGGGTTCAGGGACTTGGAGTAGCTATTTTTAATAATTGCCGGGTTCAAAAGATTGAAAAGGATACGGGCAATAAAAATATCATTACTAATCAGGGTATATTTAATGCAAAATCCGTCATTCTCGCTACCAATGCCTTCATCAAAGACCTTGTTCCTGAGCTCGATGTAATTCCGGGAAGGGGGCAGGTACTGATCACAGAACCCATAAAGCAACTGAAAATAAAAGGTACCTTTCACTACAACAAGGGTTATACCTATTTCAGAAATATCGATCAAAGGATACTTCTGGGCGGCGGACGTAACCTTGATTTTAAAGGAGAAGAAACCACCGAACCTGGAGTTACAGCAATTATTCAGAATGAGCTCGAAAAACTATTGTATGAAACCATAATCCCGGGACAAAAACCTAAAATTGAATACCGTTGGAGTGGAGTAATGGGTTTTGGTAAGGAATTGAAACCTATAGTAAAGGAAATTTCAGCCGGACTGTATTGCGCCGTCCGCTGTAATGGGATGGGTGTGGCAATGGGAAACCTGTTGGGTGAGCAGGTCGCGAACCTTGTGCAGGTTTAAACTGGTTGCCAGTTCGTAATTTGATAAATAAAAGAAATGGAAATCTACATTCTGCCGGCAACGGCCATAATTATAATTGTTCTATTCATTCTCTTACGTGCAAAACCAAAGTCCGGTATTGCTGGCCCGGAGGAATTCGATCGACTTAAATCTGAGAATGA
>CAYJAM010000016.1:8002-16927 GCA_964367725.1 uncultured Sphingobacterium sp.
CAAAGTCCGGTATTGCTGGCCCGGAGGAATTCGATCGACTTAAATCTGAGAATGAACAATTAAAAATCAGCCTGGCAAAGGCAGAAGAACGTGCTGAAAATCTGAGAACAGAACAGGAATATTTAAAAAGAGAGTTGAATGGAGAGCGTGAAAAACTATCTGAAGCCCTGCGTTCTCTTGAAAGTTCACGCGCTTATTTACAGGCTCAACAGGAAAAAATAGAAGAGCAAAAGTCGGAGATCAAAAACAATCAGGAAAAATTCAACAAGGATTTTGAGCTGATTGCTTCCCGGATTCTGGAGGAAAAAAGTATTAAATTCACTGAGCACAGTCGCGCCAATCTTGACCTGATTATCAAACCGCTCCGCGAGAATCTTAAAACCTTCGAAGATAAAGTAGACAAGGTTTATAAAGCCGAGTCAGATGAAAGAAATATCCTCCGCGGACACATCAATCAGCTCATAGAACAATCAAACCTGATGAATCAGGAAACCAAAAATCTTACCAGAGCCCTTAAGGGAGATAGTAAAAAGCAGGGAAACTGGGGTGAATTAATTCTGGAAAGGGTTTTGGAACGTTCAGGACTGGTAAAAGATCAGGAATACCGCATTCAGGCTTCTCATCAATCTTCGGATGGCAGTCGCTTCCAGCCCGATGTGGTGATCGATCTTCCGGACGATAAGCACCTGATCATTGATGCAAAGGTTTCACTTACAGCTTATGAACGGCTGGTAAATTGTGAAAGCGATGAAGACCGAAACTTGTTCACTAAACAGCATATTAGCTCCATTCGGACTCATATAATCGAGCTTTCATCAAAAAATTACAGTGACCTGTATAAGATCAATTCCCCTGATTTTGTGATGCTATTTATTCCTATTGAATCCAGTTTCAGTATCGCTGTACAGCATGATGCTGAACTATTTAATTTTGCCTGGGAGAAACATGTGGTTATTGTAAGTCCTTCAACACTGCTTGCCACATTACGTACCATTGCAAGTATGTGGAAACAGGAGCGGCAAAACCGGAATGTTATGGAGATAGCCCGGCTGAGTGGTGAAATGTATGATAAATTTATTGGCTTTATGGCTGATATGGAAGGTATCGGAAAAAACATCAAACAAAGCCAGGAGGCTTATGACAAGGCAATTAATAAATTATCCAGTGGCAGGGGTAACCTCAGTACAACAGCAGAAAAGATAAAAAAACTTGGCGCAAGAACAGGCAAGCAGCTTGATCAGAAATTTATCAGTGAAGATGACGATTAATTGCTTTTAGGTGTTTCGGGTAAGAGCTTAAAATAAGTAGCCAGGAACCGGTTATTAACAATACTTCCCTTTATCTCAGCTTTTCTGATCTTTTCGCAAAAACCGTCCTTTGCGTGGGCATCACCATGGTCATCAATATTTGTTCCATCCACAAAATAAGATTTTCCATTAATCCGGACAGCCAGATCACAACTTTTGCCTTCCATCTTAAACTGACATTGCCCACAGGAGGCTTCGACAATTTGACTACCCCTCTCTTTTGTGGTTTTATTAACTGCTCTACTGTTTTGTGCAAGTGCTGTACTAAAGGCGCTGCAGGTAAATAGAATTAATAATATGTTTTTCATTTCTTTAGAATTTTAGGTTTGATCAATAGATTTCGACATTTGAGATTAAGGGGCAAGCCTTCGAATCATTGATATTTACCCTGATTTTAGAAGTATTAACAGGATCTATCCTCAATATTCTTTTATAACCAATGGTTGTTGCTCCGGCAACTTTTTGCCATGAACCATCTTTCCAGATATCAACAGTAAATGCCTTTACTCTTTGCCCCAGACGAATATATTCCTGCAATACGATGTACTTAACTATTGCTGTTTTACCCAGATCTATTTCAAAGCTTCCGGTATTCAAATCATCATCGGTAGACCAATAAGTTTCTTTTTTCCCGTCCGTAATCATTTTACCTGCATAAATAGGAGAATTTGATCGGGTGGAACTGGTCTTTACCTTCGCTTTTTTAGCAATATTGAAAGCAAACTCAGTATCCAGTAGTTTTTTATACCCCTTCAGGGATTCAATATCCTTTTCATGGAAAAGTCCGCGCTGATCTGGTGGAATATTGAGTAAAAGTGTTGATCCACGTCCAACAGAACTCAGATAGATCTCAAACAACTGCTCAGCTGTCTTGACTTTTGCATCTTCATTGGCATGATAAAACCATCCCGGACGGATAGATACATCCACCTCTGCCGGTACCCATTTATCCCCATGAGCTGAACCTGAATTTAAGATGTCCGATATCCCCGGTTTACCTGCATGCAGGGTATCTGTTGATATGGTATTCCAATTCGTTTCACCCGCCAATCCGCGTTCATTGCCTACCCATCTTACACCCGGTCCGGCATCACTGAAAAAGATCACATTTGGCTGAATTTTACGGACTATATCAAGTGTTTTTGGCCAGTCATAATAGCTCACCGCATTTATTTTTCGGATTTCGCGTGAACCCCCATAATATCCATCACCACCATTGGCACCATCAAACCACATTTCGAAAACCGGGCCGTAATTGCTGAACAATTCACTAAGTTGATTGCGGTAATAATCAAGATAGGCAGGCTTTCCATATTCAGGATGATTTCTATCCCATGGAGATAGATAAACCCCAAACTTTAGTCCGTATTTTTTGGCCGCATCTGATGTTTCTTTTACCAGGTCTCCCTTTCCTTGCTTGTAGGGGCTATTTTTAATTGAATGTTCTGTGTATTTACTTGGCCAGAGACAAAAGCCGTCATGGTGCTTTGTAGTCAGAATCAGCGTTTTAAAACCGGTTTCTTTCAGGATTTTGGCCCATTGCCGGGTATCAAGAGCTGTTGGATTAAATATCAATTCCTTTTCGTCGCCATAACCCCATTCCAAACCAGTAAAGGTATTGGTTGTGAAATGTACAAAGGCATTGGTCTCCATTTCATGCCATTGCATCTGCTCCTCGGTTGGCAAAGGAAAAACAGGTTTGGGTGCCTCAGTTGTTTTTGGCTGGGCATTTACTGCACTTGAAAAAATGAGAAGAAATAAAGTGAGTTTACTTGTTCTAAGTATCATTTTTGGAAACAATTAAAAATTATTAATATTCTCCTGATTAGCTCCTGAAAATCATTCCTGGTTACCCTTTAAAGAATTCCAGCCCTGTGCTTTGATAGGATGCACCTTCTCTGATTTTGAAATCAGATTACATCCCGCTGAAGCTTCTGTCATGTGTCCGATAATCGAGATATCCGGGTTATTCCTGATCTTTTCGAAATCCGACTGTTTGATGGTAAAGAGCAATTCGTAATCTTCACCCCCATTTAATGCACAAACAGTTGGGTCGATTCCAAAATCTCGTGCTGTATCATAGGTCATTGGATCGATCGGGATCTTCTCTTCATACAAATTACAACCCTTATCAGATTGCTTGCAAATATGCAGGATCTCGGAAGCAAGGCCATCCGAAATATCAATCATGGATGTTGGTTTGATCTTCATCAGTTTCAAAGCTTCCACGATATCTTTTCGGGCTTCTGGCTTCAACTGACGTTCAACAATGTAATCCTTCCCTTCCAGGTCGGGTTGTATATTAGGGTTTTCAAGAAAAATACCTTTTTCGCGCTCCAATAATTGTAAACCAATGTAAGCACCACCCAGATCCCCGGAAACACATAAAAGATCTCCTTCATTTGCACCATTTCTGTAACAAATATCTTTTTCATCTGCATAGCCAATGCTGGTTACACTAATTACCAGGCCTTGCTTTGATGATGTGGTATCACCTCCTGCAAGATCAACTCCAAATTTTTCACAGGCAATACTGATTCCCTGATACAATTCTTCGACTGCTTCAAGCGGAAATTTGCTCGATAAGCCGATAGAAACCGTCACCTGGGTAGCAGTTCCATTCATGGCATAAATATCGCTTAGGTTGACCTGAATTGCCTTATAACCCAAATGTTTTAAGGGTGTGTAGGATAGATCAAAATGAATTCCTTCCAGTAAAAGATCGGTGGATATCAGGGTTTTTTTCCCTTCAAAACTTAGTACAGCCGCATCGTCTCCAATTGCTTTTAAAGTACTCTTATTTTTTATTTCAAAATTCTTGGTCAGGTGATCAATCAGGCCAAATTCACCCAATTGCTCAATCTCTGTACGTCCCTTATTTTCAAACATATTTAGCTTTTAAAAATACAAAGGTGCTAATTTTTTAAGGAAGCTAAGTTTAAGGCTTATGGTAATTTATACATGCCTTTTAATTTGCTGTACTCGGATTGTGGCACCTGAACCAGGATCGGGTTCTTCTTTTTGTCAAGAAAATCAATCAGTTTTAAAATATCAGACTCCTTCATTGCAGTACAACCGGCCGTTGGCTTATTGCTTCCGCTCCAGATATGCATAAAAATGCAAGATCCCATATTGGGTATAGCGGGCTTCACATTATAATCCACAAAAATTCCAAACTTATAAACATCGCTTTTCATGCGCATGGTTTCTGCTGAATTCCAGTCCTTTCTGACTGTATCCAACTTAACAATCTGATTATAATATTCTGATTTTGAATCATCTACACAAAAAGTCCGGTTATCAACTTTCAAAGAATTCATTTCAGAATGAATATCTTCATAACCAAACAAACCACTCAGATTAAATATCCCGGCAGGAGAATTTCCATCACCTTCCTTTTTTAATTTTCCCTTGTTCAGTTCTGCTTTGTGCAGACCTTTTCCCCAGGCCATACCACTCCTGCCTGTTACAATTGGGATTTCTGTTAAAACGGGTATCCAGCGATTTCCCTTATATTCATAAACAGACATCTTACCCTCGATCTTATTCCAGGAATCTGTAGTTACCACGATCAGTTGCCCCGTATTAAATCTGGTATTCAGATTGATCGGCTGTTCGTTGAAAGAAAACGAAATGAAAAGGTATAATGAAATAATAAGATTCATTTGTATTTAGATAGCATTCTTAAGCCAGTTTTTGCCTTCTGTAAACCTGGTTACCAGCATAGCCGAAACAGTATCACCTGTTGCATTTAAAATTGTAGCCATAGGATCAACGAGGGTACCAATAATCATCACTACCGGTAACATTTCTACAGGAAAACCATAAACAGTCATTACCAGAATTTCTCCTATATAACCACCATTTGGAATTCCACCCTCCACCATACTGACAATGATAGTTATACCCAGAGCCATCAAGATTGTACCCGGATCCATAAAATCTTTGCCCATTATCGCAAATACGGCCGCTATTTTTATTATGGAAGAAACGCTTGAGCCATCTTTATGGAGCGGTGCTCCAAGAGGAATTACCAGGTTACTGATATGCTCAGGTATTTTCATCGCACGGGCAGCAACAAGGTTAGCCGGAATAGTTGCCACACTACTGCAGGTACTTACTGCTGTAAATGTTGGAACAATATTGTTTTTCCAAAATATTGTAACTCCTGGAATTCCTCCGGCAATGAATGCATAAATTGTAAAGAAAACAATGAAATAAAAGGTGCAAAAACCATAATATATAGCCATTGAATGACCATAGGTTCCAAATAGCTGAGGACCAAAGACTCCTACCTGATAGGCAAAGTAGGCCCCTAATCCAATCGGAGCGAGCTTCATAATCATGATCAGGAATTGCTTCATCACCTCATCACCGGCAATCAGGAATTTCTTAAAGGGCTCGGCAGCTTCTCCTGATCTTGAGGTAGCAAAACCGATAAACAGGGAAAATATAATGAAAGCAAGCATGCTCTTTCGGGATAATAATTCCGAAAATTCATTTACTGTTAATAAACTGGTTGCCTGCTCTCCAAAACTTGCTGTATGTACCTCTTCAACTACATTTGCTGCGGTTTCAATATTCTGCGGAAGCGGAAATATCCATACTGTAAAAATTGTGAGTATTGCTGAAATAATAACTGTTCCTAAAAAGACAAGTATCATAACCAGCATTACCTTGCCCATTTTTTTTGAGCGGTCAATATTAGCTATTGAAGATGCTATTGCGAAAAAAATAAGAGGTATTACTGCAGTAAAAAGGAGGTTCAAAAATATATCCCCAATGGGTTTAATAACCTCAACCTGTTTGCCAAAAAAAAGACCTAAAAAGGTTCCAATGGTTATACCAAGAAGAAGCCTGATAATACTGGCATAGTTCTTTAAAAAACCGGAAGTACCTTCATTCATTTTTATAAACCTAGTTTGGCTGATATTTCAAGCATACGTTCAATTGGTAATTGAGCTCTTTTTATAATATCTGCTGGAACAGTAACCTCTGGCAGATCATTTTTAATACATAAATAAAGCTTCTCCAGGGTATTTCTCTTCATATGCGGACAATCATTGCAGGCACATGAATTATCCGGTGGAGCCGGAATAAATACTTTATCCGGATTCGCTTTTTCCATCTGATGAATTATACCACTTTCAGTAGCCACAATAAATTCTTTAGAAGAATTATTTATTGTGTATTTCAACAAACCAGTGGTTGATCCTATATAATCAGCCATCTTTAAAATACCCTCCTCACACTCAGGATGGGCAATAAATTTAGCATCCGGATGTCTGTTTTTTAACTTTAATATCCGCTGCTGTGAAAAAATTTCATGGACCATACATGCCCCATTCCATAAAACCAAATCCCGGCCAGTTTTCTTAGCCACCCAGGCTCCTAAATTTTTGTCAGGCCCAAAAATTATTTTTTGATCCTTAGGTAAACTCTCCACAATTTGTACAGCATTTGATGAGGTACAAACTATATCGCTCATTGCTTTTAACTCAGCAGTACAATTTACATAGGTTATAACTAAATGATCAGGGTACTTTTCTTTAAACTTTGCAAATAATTTTGGAGGGCAACTATCTGATAATGAACAACCTGCCTTTAAATCTGGCAATAATACTTTTTTTGACGGAGATAATATTTTTGCTGTTTCTGCCATAAAATGAACACCGGCAAATACAATCACATCTGCATCAGTTTTAGCTGCCTGCTGTGATAAACCCAGACTGTCCCCTATAAAATCTGCAATATCCTGTATGTCAGGCTCCTGATAATAATGTGCTAAAATGACTGCATTTTTCTCCTTTTTCAGTCTGTTTATTTCAGCAAAAAGATCAAGAGTCGGATCTATTGGCTCATCAATAAAACCTTTAATATTTAATTCTTCTAAGGTATTCATTTATCAACTATTCAATAATTATAATTTATATTATAGATAAGAATCTTATTGTTTATTAGTGTGTTGGTATTGTGAATAATAAACTCAATATTCTTTCGTATTAATTGTTTTTAATTAATTATCCACAAATTCTAAACATATTTTTAATAATAAATAACTGATTACTAAGGCTTTTAATTATCCAATTATTTTTATAAAATTTTATTTGTTTAGTTTTTCTTCCCTGTAAAAAGTGGAATACTCTTAATATTTTGGTTATAACTAAATCAAAAATAAGGTAAATTCGGCTTATTAGAAGTATTTATCAGTCTGTTTGTAAATTAATCAACCACTATTAGTACTAAATTAACATCTTTGATGAGCTTGTTAACATGTTTATTCATATTCAATATTCTATAATTTTTCTTGCATGAAAAATGTTGATTTTTTAGTGATAGGATCCGGTATTGCAGGATTAAGTTTTGCTTTGAAAGCTGCCAAATACGGTAAGGTTCTGATAGTTACAAAAGCTAATGAGGATGAATCCAATACTAAATATGCCCAGGGAGGTGTTGCTGTTGTTGTGGATAAAGAGGAAGATTCATTTGAAAAGCATATTGACGACACATTGATTGCAGGCGATGGACTTTGCGACCGGAAAATAGTAGAGATTGTTGTTAAAGAAGGGCCGGAGCGTATAGATGAAATTATACGGTATGGTACTCATTTTGATAAAACAAATAAGGGAATATTTGACCTTGCTAAAGAGGGCGGTCACTCTGAAAGTCGTGTATTACATTACAAAGATATTACTGGTTTTGAAATTGAAAGAGCTCTGCTTGCACAAATACATAGCGATCCAAATATTGAGATTTTAACTCATTTTTTTGCAGTGGAATTAATAACTCAGCATCATATAGGGGAGTTTGTGGATAGAAAATCTGACAATATTGAATGTTACGGTATTTATGCGCTTGATACATCCACTAATAAAGTTGAGAAGTTTTTATCCAGGGTTACTTTAATGGCTTCCGGTGGTGCAGGTCATATTTATGCCACTACTACTAATCCTGTTATTGCAACCGGTGATGGAATTGCCATGGCTTACCGTGCTAAGGCAAAGGTGAGGAATATGGAATTTAT
The DNA here is from genome assembly GCA_964367725.1 of uncultured Sphingobacterium sp. Lineage (GTDB taxonomy): Bacteria > Bacteroidota > Bacteroidia > Sphingobacteriales > Sphingobacteriaceae > Daejeonella. The sequence goes on from CAYJAM010000016.1 coordinate 16,334, forward strand.
TCAATTTCATCCTACTGCATTATATAATCCCGGAGAGTATCCTTCTTTTTTAATTTCTGAAGCTGTTCGTGGCTTTGGCGGTGTTCTTAAAACGAAGAATGGTGATGAGTTTATGCAGAACTATGATGAGCGCGGGTCATTAGCTCCCCGTGATATTGTGGCCAGAGCAATTGATGCTGAAATGAAAAAATCAGGTGATGATTTTGTTTATCTTGATATCAGGCATCGTGATAAGGCTGATATACTTTCTCATTTTCCTAATATTTACGCTAAATGTCTGAGTATCGGATTGGATATGACCCGTGATCTGATTCCTGTGACTCCTGCAGCGCATTATATGTGTGGTGGTATCATGGTTGATGAGGATGGTAAGTCATCTATTCACAGGCTCTACGCTTGTGGAGAGTGCACCTCAACGGGACTGCATGGAGCAAACAGACTGGCGTCTAATTCTTTGCTGGAAGCTCCCGTTTTTGCTCACAGGATTTATGAAGATGCTATCAAAGTATTTAAGAATTACGAAATTCCTGATAATATACCAGAATGGGATGAAACAGATACTAAACTCTCAAATGAAGACATTCTGGTAACTCA
>CAYJAM010000017.1:0-16667 GCA_964367725.1 uncultured Sphingobacterium sp.
TTATATATTCAGATCCTTTGAACTGGTTAATATAGTCTTCAAAATCAGGGCTCATCAGGTTGGCACTGATAACCGCTGCAACTGTAGGATTTGATTTGTCTTTACACATTTCAATTGCATACAATGCTTCTTCATAACGTTTTTCAACAGGTACTGCAACTTCCATATAAACCGCTTTGACCATATTGACATTGCTGGTGGCTTCCATATAAGCCTTCATATCATAATTGCCGGGAACCGGTGGCGATGTCCAGCCTTTTCCAAACCGAACCAGATCGGCAAGATGCTGATGCGTATCAATGAGTGGAAGTGGTTTTGATGGATTTTTTAGGGATGCCAAAAGCGAAGAACTTTCATGGAGAGAAGCTAAGGCCAGAACCGAAGCGGAGGCTAAAAATTTTTTTCTATTCATTGCAATATCTGATCATATCTATTCGTGCCTTCATTTCGATCTGTAAAATGAAGGTAGTCATCTTATTATCTCACATAAATAAGAATTTTCAATTTAATAAATATTCCAATAAATTTTTAGCAGGGATGTAATTTTGGCGGTATTCCGGATATATTTCTCTCGATTGTGTTTTTTTTCATTCCGATATTTAATTTGGAATAATAAATTTCTGACTGCTTTGAGTACGAGGGCTTTGAGTGTGATTTTAATTTTTTAATTCAATAATCATAATTTGCTCAATCCATTGCTACAAATTTCAGGCAAACAGGTTTATCTACCATAATCTTTTGTCCGCTTGGGTTTATTAGCCCTGTTTTCTTATTTCGATTAAAAATCATTATTTCATTACTCGCACTGTTACCAACCAGAAGGAAATTTCCACTTGGATCTATTACAAAATTACGCGGGGTATGAATATCCGAAGTTTGGCGACCTGCATATTTCAAAATGCCATTTTTGGCAATCGAATAAATGACTATTTCATTAGCATCAGCCCGATTTGAACCATACAAAAATTTGCCATCGGGAGAGATATGGATATCAGCAGCTTCAACTGTACCTTTAAATTCCGGAGTAAGCATCGTTATAGTCTGTTTCGTTTCAAGTTTGCCGTCTTTATAATCAAATCCAACAATCGAGGCTCCCATCTCTAATATCAGATAGGCATACTTTCCGTTAGGGTGGAAAGTTAAGTGTCTTGGGCCTCCGCCCATAACTACGCTTGTATATGGTACTTTAGCGGGTATTAGCACGTTCGATGAAGCCGGATTAACTTCATAAGCTTTCACTTGATCAATGCCTAAATCTGCAGCAAGTAAGTACTGCCCATCTGGTGTTAAAACTACAGCATGAGCATGGGGTTTTGCCTTAGAATCGGAACTTGCCTGATGTTGTATTTTTTGTATTTCAGGGTTTAGAGACCCATTTTTTTCAATTCGTATTGCAGCAATGCTACCTGAATCATAATTCGCTGCGAATACCAATCCTTTTGAGTCATTGACAGATACATAGCATGGACCATCACCGCCTGAACTGACACTATTTAAAAATCCAAGTTCACCGGTTTGGGCATCAAATGAAAATGCCTGTATTGTTCCATTATCAACTTCACTTACTGAATATAAATTCTTTCTGTCTTTACTGATAGCCAGATAAGAAGGATTTCTGATGCCTAGTATTTTGGAACGAAAGCTTGACTGACCTGTTTTGGTATTGAAACTATAAACATGAATGCCATTCGTTTTTTCCTTATTTGTATAGGTACCTACAACAAGATTATATTCTTTCCCTTTTTTTGATTGTGCATTTGCACATAGAGTAATCGATATAAAGAGTGCGAATAAAGCTATAGTTCTCATGTATTCAGGATTTTTATTTCAAATTAATAATTAAAATATCGCTATTGAAATTTTAGTGTTCCAAAATATTGGGGCAAATGAAATTGTGGTTTTGGATGAGTGATAGGAGACCAAGTTGCATAATGTGGGTTGGAAGTGATTTCGGCTATTTTGTAGAAGTTAGCTTTCCATATTACACCTTTTTTGGGACGGCTGATATTCGAATAATTTTCGAGCATATCAAGTGGTATTCTATATTCTACTGTCCAGGTAAGTGGTCCCGAAATTTCGGGATCCACTATTTTCGGTAAAGAATGCCCGATTTCTATCTTTTTTATATCCTCAGGAACAGGTTTAGGACCAATGCGAGGATTGGGATTGTATTTCTAACCTAGTTACATTCGCTCTGAGTTTAAAACCTTGAAAAGCTTTAAATGTTTGAGTTTATTTTATAATTACTTTTTAAGATATCCTGGTTTAAATTATTTGCAGAATTGGATCAGTGTGTAAAATTTATAAACTCATATCCTTTCGGAGGCCATGGACCTGTACTTTGTCCAACCGGGCCAGGATTTGATGGCAGAAAAGGTTCTGTATCTGATGGAGCATATTTTATTTTAAGGAATGGAGTTTCAATAGGTTTGCCTTCAATTTGGGACCGAACAGCCATGTCTGCAACCCCACTGCATAAAAGATTCCTTTCAATCGACGCGGGAGGATTTCCACTCAATATGAAATTCTCTATGTTGTAGGTCAGGTAGCTGAAATGTGAATGACTAAGGCTGGGGTCGACAACAAATTCGGATGCTACTTTCTTGCCATCTGCAAAAGCCGCATAAGCAAAATGGCCATTGTTTCGGATTCCATTTGGCATTTTTTCAATCCTGAATCCGTTCAGTATGAAAAATGAAGCCTTTGTTCCATCGACATAATTCAGTATAACAGCAACAGGCTCCTTAATCAATTCCCGAAGCGTTCCGGGCTGTTTATAGGTAATGGTATCATAGGCTGCATTGAGTAATTCCCATGAAATTCTTCCAGTGTCAAGAGCATTCCAAACAGCATTTCCTTCAAGTGTTTCCAGGCTTGAGATACCGGTTTCTCCACCGGCTCTACGCTCAATCATAGATTGAAGCAGTTCCATAACATGTATGGCATAAATATCCAGTTTAGCATAGGTAAATGCTACCGCTTCGGTAATTTTTGTACCTATAGGATGCTGCAGAAATGGTTTCCTCCAGGTATATGGAATCGAAGAACCTGCCATCATTGGAACATTAAGCTCTTTACCACGATCATATATCCATTTGCTATCTAACCAGCTGTAAGCCAGATGCTTGTCTGAGTATAATGGTACCGACTTCTTGGATGCATCAAATACTCTGAAAATCTGTTCAAGGAAATTCATCCTTGGGTACATTTTTTGTCCAAGCCGGTTCAATGGATAATCACCATGCTCACCAATGTATATCACTGCATCAACAGCCAGCGTGTCTCCACCAAGAGTTAAGGCTTCGGAGATGCTTGGGTATACTTTCGCTCCATTCATGGTTGCAATCCTTACTCCGGTATCATTCGCACGGATCTGATCGATCCAGACCGAAACTATTTTCAGTTTCGACTTTTTCAAACCATCATCCATAGGATAGCCTAAGAAAATTTTAGTTCCAATCATATCAGCATGCGATTGATTCCAATAAGTATTGGCAATAAATGCGACGGTTTTCATTCCTTCATTGTCTGAGGATTGGGAATAATCTCCATAGGAAGTTTCAGGGAGATTTAGGCCTAAACTTAGGTCAGGAATCAGGCTGATTCCTGTTGCTAAGACAGTTTTTTTTATAAACTCTCTGCGAACTATTTCTTGTTTTGAACTCATTATAAATTATTAATCTGTATCTAATTTAAGAACCTTCAGTTACTTTCCCTATCAGCCTTAACCAGTTTAGTCCACAAATTTTTCGGATTCGTGTTTCTGTATACCCCAGATCAATCAGTGCTTTTACTATTGCCGGATAGTCACTTATATCTTTCATCTCTTTAGGTAGCGGAACACCTCCATCCAGATCCGAACCAAGCGCAACATGATCTTCACCGATAAGCTGAACACCATAGTCAATTACTCTAGCTAGCTGATCAACACCCATTCTGATTTCATCTGGCATTACACCTTTAAATACAAAAGGTAATGATTTTGCTTCTTTTGAATCAATTTCATCCAAAGAAAGAGTACCTGAAAAATTATCCGATCTGGGTGGGGTGCCCTTTGGTGCTGTACTATTAACTTTCAGCCATTCAACATACTTTGGATTATTAAAGGTATTTCCGAATTGTATTCCAACGACTCCTCCTTTTTTTGCAATAGCCCTGGCCCATTCATCAGATATACAACGGATATTATTGACTATTCCACGAAATCCCCCATGTGTATATGCAATAGGATGATAACTTGCCTCGGCTGCCTGAAGAATTGCTTCATCAGAGGCATGCGCCACGTTAATGAGCATACCCAGACGGTTCATTTCCTGAACAATAGTACGTCCATGTTCATTGATGCCACCCCATTTTTTTGTACCATAACAGGAGTCAATAAAACCATTACTTTCATTATGTGCAGTAAGCTGAAGAGATCTTAGACCCAAACGATAAAGAGCTTTCAATAAATTTAAATCTCCATCCAGATCGAACCCTCCTTCAAGATCGAGAAAAGCTGCGATTTTACCTTTTTTGTTAATTCTCTTTATATCACTGGCGTTTAAAGCCAACTCAATAAATTGGCTATTCTTTTCAAGTTGCTCTAATGCAAGTTGTACAACCCGGAAGGTGTTTTTAACCTCATGGCGTCCCGGATAATAGGGTTCAGGGGTATATACCGAAAAGAATAGAGCGTTCAGTTTGCCTTCAATAATTCTGGGTAAATCGACCGTGCCATCAGGATACCTTTCACCAAATTCCAATCCTTGTAAAAGCTGTCGGGACATAACATGAGTATGTCCATCCATTAAGAAAAGATTCTTCATCAATCTCTGAGGGTCAGCTTGCAGCCCGGTACCAGCATTGATTAAATTGGATGCCGAGGAAAGCAAAGGTAATGAAGCCATAAAGCTCATTATTCCAACATCCACGAATTTTCTCCTGCTGATCTTTGAGTAGGAGGGAATGAGAGTTTCGGAAACTTCATCTACTGGTTTTTGTAAATCTTTAAGTATTCCGGATTTTTCATCCGGAATCATTTCATTATGATTCAGTATTTGTTTTTTCAAATTTCTCATTCCTGCAATTTTATAAAATTTCTTCTGAAAGTGGCATCAGTTCCAGTTTTTTGCGGCCTTCTTCTGTAATAAAATTTGACGTCCAGCCTGGATTCCAGGTTTGTGACATTGTAACTTTTTTCACTCCGGGAACCTTAAGAAGCGCATCCGGAATGGACATGGATGTTCTTCCTTTGGCTTCAGGGCCTTGTTGAAGTGAACTTGAACCATGAGTAAAATAGGTAGCTAATGGCCTTCCGCGATGCGGCATAGCCATAACAACATTAACCGTATCCCCCTGAACCCGGATATCATACACTAAACCAAGTTCCACTATACTAATATCTGAATGATAAAGCTGCGGATCTTTACAATTCCCTAAGGCTTTCCATAATAAATCCTTAGAAACAGGACTATCCGAAGATTCACCTTTTCTAGCCAGTGGCTGATCGGATTGTATTGCCTTAATTGTCAGCTTCAGGGTTTCAGATTTTATGCTTAGAGGCACTTTTAATTCATCTCTCAATTTTTCGATTTGGGCAGGACCATCTTCAGAATTAAATGGGACAGTGACATAAGCATTTTTAGAAAAAATGGTCGATCCTTCTTTCATTGGGCCATTTCTATAGGGGTATCGTGCCCAAACCTGACCATGAAACGGGGTTGTTTCAGTTCTTGGGACACCTGTATGTAGTATGGGAATACCTTCAGCTTTATGTTCCAAATACAATGCTATGAATGAATCTGAGGTGTCTTTATTATAGAATCCTACTCCCCATAATTTTTCAGCATGTTCGTCACCTACAGGTCCAATATGAAGTTTGCCTTTCTCATCTATCCATAATATTTCAGGCAGAATCTTACCGGGTAAAGTCCATTCATCGTCACGAATTGCGCCAACCTGAAAGTCTTTCGTAGCAATCATTCTGCAATATTTATGGAAATAAGGTAATCCAGAATAAAAGCGGTATTCAACATCAATATTCAACCTCGAGGGTGAGAATACAGGGTGAAGGGGAGAATAGGGAAAACCCCAGCTTCTTATTATTGTACATACCGGACCCTGGATTACTTCATAATCAGGACATTCATCCCAAAGTGCAATCCTGTATTTTTGGAATCCGTCATCTGACAAATAATCATTCGACCAATCAATATTTCCGGGTTCACCATGCCCTACACCTCCTGGATAAAGCACCAGGCCATGATTACGTTTAATAGTCAATCTTTCGATTTTCCCATGTTGCCTGGATAGTTTTACCTTAAAATAGTTGTTCTCGATATCTAGTTTATACTCTTCACCTTTAGTTTCTAAATCACTTATATAGTTGGGTATTTCAGCGTCCGGATTCCCAAAAAACACAAAGTAAACTTGTTTTTCGTTTGCTTTACAATCTGCCAAAAAAATCAAATTACAATAAAGACTTTGCCCTCTTCTTATTTCTTTAAATATCTGCGAAGTCACCTCTGAGAGTCTACCGTTCTCAAGTTTTACAAGCCTTAATTCCCTTGTTAAAAAATTTACTTTATCTGCCGGAAAAGAGAGTAAAACTTCAACTGGTTCAAGAGTCCTGTTAAAATTATTTTGTTCTGTCACACTGATTAACTTGTAATATTTCCACCCTGTTGCAAACTCTCGCCATTCTTTTGGTAAATCCGTCACCATTTTAAAATCAGAAGCTGGAGATACCGGAATACCTGGAGATTCATTATCAATCCTGGCCTGATTACTACTTACCCGTATAGAATTGGCTAAAGCCCGAACCTCACGAAAATCCTTTTTTGCCCATGCTGCTTTTATCAAGTTCTTCTTCACATCAAATTTATCTGTTCTATCCCAATAGCTTTTCTCTATTCCGGTAAACATTTTAACCAATGCAGAATTTCTGAAATTTACACTAACATTTTCTGTAAAGGAGGAAAGCGAGGGAATTGTAACTCCAGCCAGGCCAAACATTCCTAAACTGAGAAACTTTCTCCTTTTTAAAGGAGTTTGAATTTCTTTGTACATAGATTCAGTGCTGTCATCAGATAATATCTGATTCTCACGGTTAGTATCTGTATTGCCAATAGTTTCAATCAGCACTGATTCACTTTTATTTTTACTCATGTGTATCATTTCTAGTTGTGTCAAAAATCCTTATGAGGCTTTTAGCCTTTTAATAGTTACAATTCTGGAAGTTGTAGTTTCCTGCGACCTGAATCTGTTATCAAATTGGAGGTCCATTCAGGATACCAGGTTTGTTTATAAATCACTTTCTTAACTCCAGGCACTTTAAGTAATGTTTCTGGGACATTCATCGAACCCTTATAGCTTGGATGAGAGTTCGACCCGGATTCGAAATAAACTCCTAAGGGTCTTCCTTTATGAGGCATTGCAAATATCACAAGTACGGTATCATCACCTTTAATCTGAATATCATACACATAGCCCAATTCGACCACACTTGGTAAGCCAGGCATTGGAGTCCCAGTTAAAAACTGGCCGTCTTTTGCCAATTCCAACGCTTTCCAAAGCAAATCTTTTGATATAGGAGCGTCTCCAGCTTCTCCTGGTCTTGCCAGAATTGCTGAAATGAATTCAATATTGCCAGATGGTAAAGTGTTTAAAGAGCTAACCTTTAGAGGACTTAATAATTCTTCCCTGAGGTCTTCAACTATTCCGGGTCCGTTGGATTCAGTAAATGGAGTGGTTAAGTAGGCATTTTTCTGATGAAAAGTGGTGCCTGAAGGTAATTTGGTATTTGTTCCCAGTACATGGCGGCTCCAAAGTTGCCCATGCCACTTATTATTAAGAATAGGGGCTCCGGAATGGTTAATCGATGCCAATCCTTCTGCACGGTGTTCAAGAAATATACCAATAAATGCATCAGTGTTTTCCTTATCATAAAGACCAACTCCCCATAAATTATTTTTTTGACCAGGATCAACAGCACCAAGATTAACCTTCCCATCCTGTCCAATCCATAAACTATGAGTAAAAGCCTGCCCGGTTAGAACCCATTCATCATCCCTCAAATTATCAATTATCAGTTCCTTAAGTGTGGTGAACTTGCTCGATTTGATAAAGTAGGGTAAGCCAGAATAAAAACGGTATTCTATATACATATTTATTCGGCTTGGAGAAAACAGTGGATGCAATGGAGAGTATGGGAAACCCCACCTTCTAATAATTGTACATACCGGGCCTCTTATAATTTCATAATCCGGGCATTCATCCCATAATGTAGTTCTGAATTTTTGAAAATGACCCTGTGCAACATAATCATGAGACCAGTCAATCCCCGGAGGCTCCCCATGACCTTCTCCTCCTGAGTAGAGCTCCAAACCACGCAAACGTTTATAAAACATGCTTTCAATCTGCCCTGTTTGTCTGGATAGTTTTACCTTAAAAAATACGTTCTCGATATCCAGGGCATATCCATCACCCCTAACTTCCATGTCGGATACATAATCCGGAAGTTCAGCATCAGGGTTTCCATAAAATACAAGATAGCTTTGCTGACCGGGAAGGCTGCTTTCTGCCAGGAATGTCAAATGGCAATACCATTCATCCCCTCTTCTAAGCTCTTCGTATACCTGCGAAGGAACTTCAACAAGTTTATTATTAATTAATTTAGCTACCCTGATTTCTCTTTTCAGTGATTTTACCTGAACAGCGGGAAAAGCTAATAATAAGTCAACTGCTTCCTGACTTTTGAATTGAGGGTCAGGCATATGGTTTACCGGGTAGCCCAGAAACTCTGCATCAGGGGATACTTTTCTTTTGGTTTTTGCGGTTTTCTCTAATCCAATAACTTTACAGTATTTCCAGCCTTTTGCCCAGTTTCTAATTGATTCAGGCAAGGTTGATACCTCCACAAAATGAGATTTGGAGGAGTCTGGAGTTAAAACATCCGCCTGATCGACCTGAGCTTGTATTCCACTTATCCTAATGGAGTTTGAAATAGAGTTGACAACCCGAAAATCTTTACGATCCCAGGCCTTTTGGAGCAAATTCAGCTTCTCTTCAAAGCTATCGGTTCTATCCCAATAAGTGTCCTCTTTGAGTGCTTTGATTGATGAGTCGTTCAAAATGCCATTCAATGTATTCTTACTTTTCGCATTGGATTTATCAGGGAATAGGGATAGCCCTGCGATACCTAAAATTGTATTTTGAATAAAATTTCGTCGTTTTAATCCGGATTTTTCTACTTCTGGAATTTCGGTCGGATGCATCTCATCGGATTGACTATTAGAATTTATAGAACAATCTATTTTTCTGGATTCGTCAGGAATTGAATTCAGACCTTTATTATTATCAGATTTTACCATTTCATAAAAATAAAAAATCAAAGGGAAGCCATTTTGCTTAAGTTAAACGGCATTTAAGTTGAATATTAACATATTGAAAATTTAAAGGAAAAAGTAATTAAACAAGAATCTCCTGATAAAAAAGAGATCCTTGTTTAATGACCCAGAAAATAAACTAAAACAAGAGGATAGTTTATTTTGGATTTTTATCCCACCAAAGTGGTGTTGCTAAATTGTCAGGACTACCCCCATTTATGAGAACTTCGCTTTAACACATAGAAACTATAGCCAAATTTCCATGCCGCATTAGATTTTACTAATCTGACTTATTTTTATGCCGGTAGAAGTATTACCAGGTCCTTTCCTTCAATAATTCCTGCATTTCTGCCTGAGTATAAGGCAATTTACTTGGATTAGCACTTATCCATTTCGCGAAATCGGCTTCAATTTCGGCTGTCCAGCGATTATCGATCTGCCCGGATGTGTATTTACCTTCTTTTAATCGGATTTGTCCAAATTCATCTCTAACCAACACCAGTTCTCCAACTTTTACTACCTTTTCTGCTAAATGAGGTGGGATAAAGGCAACTCCATCCAGATATCCCAAGACAATATCTCCAGGTAAAACAGTTACCTGCCCAATCCTGATGGCCACGTTCAGGCCTTTAAGCATCATTTCTGTCTGATGGGAAGGATGATCCGCTCTGATAAAAGAAGTAAAACCGGGCATAGCTTCCAGATCTCTTAGATCTCTTACTGCACCATTAAAAACTACTCCATTGCCAGATTTAGCTAAAATTGCAGTTCCGAGGGTACTTCCAATGATCGGGCCATCTACAACTTTGCCATAAGAATCAGCAACATAGACATCGCCTTTGCTTAATTTATCAATGGGCCAGGAAACCATGTCACCAACACGGCCATCTGCCTTGCCCTCTTTTTCAAGATGTTCTCTTACTTCAGGTCTGATGGGCATGTATTGTGCGGTGAGTGCCCTGCCAACCAATACCTCACCGGAGCGTATATTTTTCCAGTTACCCTCATATTGATGCAGATAACCTGCTGCTTTAAGAACGCCCCATGCCTGCTCAAGCGGAACTCTTTTCATCCTTTTAAGCAGATCGTCCGAAACTTTTGGTCTCCCATCCGGAAAACGTTCTCCTGTCCATTTTGGAGTTAATTCAATCATTTCCTCCCGGCTAATCGTTAGGTTTTGGGCTTGAATTGATACAGATAGTAGTATGAATACCGCCAGGAACTTAATTTTTAAATAGGTCATGTGTCAAAAATTTAACCGATTATTATTTCATTTCTTATAATGATTTGATCCTCGAAGGCTTTAATAAAGCAGGGATCCAATAGTATGGACCTTGCCATTTTTAATTGTAGTACTGACCTTCATGGCATCCTGAATTCTTTTCAATGGGTCTCCATCTACAATAACGAAATCGGCTAGTTTTCCAACCTCAATACTACCCAAATCCTTATCAACTCCGACAACTTTTGCTGCCTGTATGGTTGCCGATTGCAATGCCTTGAAAGGCGTAAGTCCAGCGTCTACATACACCCAAAGTTCTGAATGCAAACTGCTGCCAAATGGAGCAAATGGTGCATCAGTACCAGCGGTAATACTTCCGCCCGCATCAGATATCGCCTTGATTGTTTTTAACAGGGCTTTGTAATTGGCATCGGCTTTTGGTGTTCTCAGTGAGTCGAACTTGTTGGTCTGATCATACAACCCTTTAAGAAATTCAGGAGTAAGAAAGATCTTGTTCCGTTCATCATTTAATAATTCGTCATACTGTTTTGCCAACCTGAAATAACCTGTTCTTAAACATGCTGTTGGAGTGATATTAATTCCTGATTTGGCAACCAGCTGAACAACATCCTGGTAGCTTCTAAAATTGGCATCCAGCAGCATGGAATAGCCTCTGCGACTAGTACCTGAAAGATGTTCTATAGCGTCAACATTGTATTTTGTGGCAGGATACAGTTCATGAGAGGATAGGGGAATGCCAATTTTATGGGCACCCTCAGTAAGAACTTTCTGAATAGAATCAGGCATTCTGACATAAGTCTTAATCAGACTATAGCCCAATTTTTTTGCCCTTTCAAGTTCCATTCTAATGTGATTGGCATCAGTAACACTATTTTCAAGTCCGTAAGCTATGCGGGAACCATCGGTCAATCCGCCAGTAAAAAATAGTCTTGGGCCGGGACGAACACCGCTTTCCCATGCCTCTTTGCGTTCAAGTGCATCATAAGGATCAGCTCCCGGCTCTCTCACAGAAGTGATGCCATAAGACAGCCAGATCTTGCCTAGTTTTTCACCAACATTTGAACTTTGATGGGTATGCATTTCGAATAGTCCCGGCATCACAACCTTGCCTGAGGCATCGATTATTTTAGTGCCGGGTTTATGATTTTGATGTGGCTTGATATCTCTAATCCGATGCCCCTTAACATAGATATCCATATTTTCCTGGTAAGTACTGTCTTTACCATTAAAGACCTTACCTGCATGGATAATATATTCTTCAGTTGGGATCTCGGTCTTCCATTTAAGGTCAATAGCTATTTCCTTAACCTTTCCGCTGCTTACATCGATCTGTTTTAATTTATCCGTTGCGATATAAACTATGGTTTTTGAATCTCCAGTCCAGCTCAGGTTATCAGCAAGTTCATCAGTTAGTTTTCTCTCCTTACCAGAAATTTCACCGTTAATATTGACGGGAATAGTCCAAAGCGTACCATCTTTGGTAAAAGCCATGGTTTTTCCATCCGGTGACCAGGCCGGGCCATTTTGTACACGCATTCCAAGAGGTTTGCCAGGGGCTGGGCTAACCATGATAGCGGTGTCTTTTTCAAGTGATACCAGCATGAAGTTATTAACGCCTTCCCTAAAACGGGTGGAATAAGCTTTTAAGGCCAACATGGCCACAGTCTTGCCATCTGGTGACCAGGATGGTTTGCTGGGTACCCAAACCGTTTTATTTGCTACTTTAACTTCTCCGCTGGCCACATCGGCAATATGCAGAATACCATAGCCCCATTTCTTCATGTAGTTCTGGGTATAATAGGCAATTTTTTTACCATCCGGAGACCAGGTTGGATAGGATGTATCTTCAATAATCTGTTTGGAAAGCAGGCGACTCTGGTTGCTTTTGAGATCGTGTAACCAAATATTCATGATTCCACTACGGTCAGAGATGTAGGTAAGTGTATTTCCATCGGGCGACCAGTCAGGCTCCAGATCTACAAAAGCATCATTGGTCAACTGTATAAGTTTACCATCAATTTCCTGAATAAAGATATCGCCCTTGGCTGCAAAAGCTATTTTCTTTCCATCATCAGATACCACCGGACTTGCAATTCCTAAGGCTTTATGATCTTCTGTATTATCGAAATCATACTTTTTCTTTTCGTAGGGCTTACGATTTAAGGTAAAAGTAGCTTCAAAAGGAATTGTTTCAATCGAAGATTGTCCAATTATCCTTTTCCTGATATGTCCATCTGCTGTATAAATTAGTTCAGTATCAGCAGCCCAGTTAATTCGAAAAGGGAACAGATCTTCTTCCCCTGTTGAAATTTGTTCCTTAGTGCCATCGCTCAGCTTAGCCAGATAGATATAACTTGTATTTTTATCATCAAAAAGCATTGTCTTGCCGGTGAAAGCTACATAACTTAGCTTGCTGTCATCAGCATTCCATGAAGGTGCAGCAATACGCATAGCTTCAGGAACCGCCAGTTTCTCTGTTCCGTTTTCAAGGATATAAATACCCGACTCAGTTCTTTGTGAAACAAATGCGATTTTGGTTCCGCTGTTTGAAAAGGCAGGATTTGAATCATTTGCCTTATCGTTTGTGAGTTGCTTGAGCTCTTTGCTTGAAAGATCTAATTTCCAGATGTCGTAATTTCCGCTTCTATCCGAAGAGAACACAATTGATTTACCATCAGGTGACCAATCCGGTTCCCTGTTATCCGAGATTCCAGATGTTAACTGTGTCAAATCTGAGCCATCCTTGTTGATCGTCCAGATATTGTAAGTTCCATCCCTGTAGGAGTGAAAAACAATTTTTTCCCCATCAGGCGACCAATCGGGTTCCTGAGAATCTCCCATTTCATCAGTAACACTTTCTGCTTTTCCACCTTCAACCGGGATTGTCCAGATTGTGCCCTGAAGGGAAATTGCCAGGGTTGATTTATCTGGTGACAATGCAGCGGCCATGTTAGTGCCTTCTGAAACGGTGACTTCAATTCCATCATTTTTACAGGATGTAATGACAAAATTGAATAGAATAAGACAGCTCAGGATTAGGGTTTTTTGTTTCATCGGATTATTCGGATTAAAAAAAGAAATTTTGTAATTGATGGTTGAGTATTTTTAAGTATTGTAAGTCAATTTTTTATGATAGTGCTTTGGCCAATACAGTCTTCATGCTTACAGGTAAGCCTCCTTGCCTTTTACTTTCATCGGCAGCTTCCATAAATACATGGATTGCGAGGGTTTCTTCTATGCTGACAGGACTAATACCAGTTTTGAAGAATTTAAGCATATCAATAACCAGCGGACGGTGACCAACATCATTAAAAGAGCCTGCAGGCAAAATCTCATTTAAGCCATAGGCAACTCCGCTATGGGTAACCTTCCCTTTTCGGATTCCCCGATACGTACCGATCCGGTCATTGTCCCAGACTCCTACCACATGATCCGTATTTTGAGTATGCTTCCGCTGTACAGTCTGGCAATCTTTTCCCATTATAGTGAACAGAATTTCAATGCCGTGAATTCCATACCAGTAAAAATCCGGGTGTGTAGGTTCAAGGGGGCATCCGCTATAAGAGTCTGCTCCCATGATATCGCCGATCGAACCATTTCGGGCGGCCTGAGCACCAGTTAAATATCGTGTTGGTGAAGATGAAAAAATGGGGCAATTATTTTTTTTTGCAGCGTCCATTATCTTGATAACATCCTTTAGTGAGGCTGCAAATGGTTTGTTGATGAACAATGGCTTGCCGGCTTTTATGACCTCCATTGCCTGTTCAACGCGCGGATGTCCATCGAATGTCATCAGCATTACGGCATCTACCTTTTTTAGAAGATCCTTTATAGAGTCGACCAGTTCAACGCCATTTTCCTTCATTTTCTGTACATAGGTAGGAATTTGCTTAATACTTGACTCTATTTTTTTACTTCCATAAGGATAAGCTGCAGTTACCCTGAACCCTTCGAATGAACTATCCCAAAGGGGTTGTACAACATCATATCCCGGTCCGGGAATGTTGTTTATATGACTAATAATCATAGTCACCTGTGAGGTATCAAGTCCGATTATTCCAATCCTGGTGATTTTTTGGGACTGATTATTTGCCAAAACCTGAACTGGACTAATTGAGGCTAAGCCTACTCCTGCAATTGCAAGGCCAGATAAGAATTCACGCCTGTCTATATTTTTCATAGCCTATTATGAAAAGGGAATAATTGAACTTATTGTGACTCGAACCTGTAATTTATTTAAAATTACAGGAATCTTCACAAGATTTCGGGGAGGATAATTTCAAATTATCCTCCCCGAAATGTACTCATTATGAAAGCGTATTGAGCAGTTTGTCAATATCAGCCTGATTGTTGTAGATCGATGGGGAAATCCTTAGTTTATTTCCGAAACGCATGGCCACATGAACCTTCGCCGCACGTAGTTTACGCATTGTTTCATCCGGGTCTTTTGCAGTAAATACAATGATCGGGCTCTCGTTCCCTTCCGGGGTGATGGTAGGATAACCTAATTTAGGCATTTCCTTCGCCAAACGATCGGTCAAGGTTCGTACATAGTTACGGATATTGTCTACCCCCAATGCGTGAATATATTTGAGGGAAGCAATGGCACAGGAAACTCCTTCATAAGAAGGATAGCTTACCTCGTAAATTCCAGGGCCTTTAGCCGGAGTAAAATTGATTTCAGGTTTTGATGGATCTATTTTATCAGTCCAGGGTGCATAATTATAGCTGATCCCTCCATTATGATGGGTGGTACGAACCACTGTATCCTGAAGGTCTTTTCGAACGTACATAAATCCGAATCCTTTACTACCCATCAGCCATTTGAAGGTTGAGCAGGCTGCAAGGTCGATCCCCATTGTTTTCACATCAACTGGAACTGCACCAACGCCCTGAATGAAGTCGACATAGAGCACCGCCCCATTGGCATGAGCAAGATCACTTATTGCTTTGACATCCTTAACCAAAAACCCATTGACATTCGATACAAGGGTAATTGCAACCAGTTTTGTGTTTTTGTCGATTACGCCTTCAAAGTCTTTTACGTCAAAACGCCAATCGTTATGTTTAATGATTTTTACTTTTAAACCATCACGCTGTTCACGCATTTTATAGCTATAGAGACTGGCAGAATAGTGAAGGTCAGTTGTTACAACATTGCCGCCCTTAAAATCCATTCCATTCAGAATATTGTTTTCAGCTTCAACGGTAGTTCTTGCGAATGAGATCTCGTCTTTATCTGCATTGATCAATTTTGCAAAACTATCTTTGCATTCCTGCCTTGTATCTGAGTAAAGAGGCCACCATGGCTCTCCAACCTCATTTTTTGCCCACTCGGCATAACGATGAAGGGCTGCGGCTGTATAAATATTGATCGGGTGGGTAGAGGCATTGTCCATATAGACTTCCTGTTTAACCCGCGGAAAATCATCCCTGATTTTCGTGAAATCTGGTGCCATACCTGTAATATGGGACGGCATTACATCCGGATCGATTGTGCTTACGTCCGACTTGAATGAACTCAGAGATCCTATTCCGATTGTGGTAGCACCCACTCCGGCAAGGGATTTTAAAAAGGTTGATCTTTCCATTTTGGTTTTATATTTTAATAATTCTGTTTCCTGAATAAGTTAAGCAAAGGATAAACCGATTTTATCGATTTATCCTGCTTATCTGTATTTCAGTGTAGCATTTGTGAAGCATCATTTTGAAGAATTTATCAAATCTATCTTAACGTGCTTCATTATACTTCTACTATCATTTGTATTTACAATACTATCTTCTGACAGATGTCTTGTATTAATAGCCTGGATTTTGTGTCATGCTTTTGTTTACATCAATCTCTGATTGAGGTATTGGTAGCAGATATTTTCTAAGCGGGTAGAATGTTCTGTTTTCGACCAGAATATAGTTTGTTCCCCAGGTAACATCACCTGTAGTTTGATTTACCGTACCCAGGCGACTACCATAAAATGGACCGCTCATTACTGTTGGCCCAAGATCCCAGCGTTTGATGTCAAAATATCTCAAACCTTCAAATGCGAGTTCAACTCTTC
>CAYJAM010000018.1:0-11187 GCA_964367725.1 uncultured Sphingobacterium sp.
CGAAGAGCTTTTATTTTATTTCCAAAAATTGTTGACATAACTTTGTCTTGACATTATTTGGCAATATATAATTATTTTTCCCTTCTATTATCATTTTTTTTTGCACAGTCTGGCTTTTAGGGTGAAGCCCATTACTATTTTGTTCTACTTGCCACACCACCCTTTTTACTGTCAACATTCACCAGGTATTTCTCTCCGTTCTGGATTATCCATCTGACTGTAACTGTTCCATTTCCAGGAATATTGGGCACTTTGATATTTTCAGGATCATTTTTTTGCTCTTCGGAAATGTTCAGATCACGGTTAGTAACGATCATCCCGGCTATTACTTTTGCTCCTTTCAAACTAACCAGATCAGGAACTTCAATCTTATATTTCAAATCCTGACTTGAATGGGTTGGCATTAGACGTTTATTGGCAATGACGGCAGTAACTTCCTTTAATCCGGCTCCCAAATCCTTTTCGGTGATCTCTTCGACAGAAAGTTTTGGGGTATGATAGGCATGATATAAAGTGAAAGCCATATTTCTGTGTGCATCGCTTTCAAGCAAAAATCCGGGATGCAGACGGCCAAAAGATTTCTTAAAACCACCGATCTCTATATCACCATATTGGGGGTGTTTGAATGCTTTCCAATTGACAAAAGCATCATTAAAGAGAAGATTCCTGTCGAAAGAATATTGTTCAGACTGGGCGCCTCGGTCAGAAGGTTTATTATACAAAAGAAACTGTGTCCATAGCTCATTTGAGAAAGTATAAATACCTCTTCCGCCATAAAACCAATCCAGTTCACCCCCAAAAACAGAATACAGATCTTTATAAACCACCAGATACCTATATCCGGGAATCAGCTCCTCACCTTTTTTGCCAAGAGCATCGTAAACCTGAACATCCTGAGCATTATAGGTGTTCACGTCCTCCAATGCACCCGGCCCCCGGAGGATCATTCCACCATTATTATGGTAAGACTGCCCTGCAGCAATGTTGGGATGTTTCATCACAAATTCCGAAATCGAACGGTTTTCAGGTAATGAGAATGGATATTTGTAAGCCCCGTTTTGAATATGATTTGGCTGCCAATTCCATGCCCAGTCGCGGTTTGGGTCATAAAAACCCTCCCCATCTTCATTTACATCACCATCACCGTCGTTGTCAATTCCCTCATAGCCCAGCAATTCATATTCTCCCTGCTGATCAACTCCAACACTGATCATTCTTCTTGGATCTTCGGGATCAGGCTTTAAACGGCCATTGGGATTTTTCCTTCGCATAAAAACAATATTCCCGTCACCATCAAGGTCATCATAACCATCCTCATTTATTTCTCCGTCGCGGTCATTGTCTACCGGAATCATTCCTGAACGTGGGGAATTTGCATTATTTGCTTTATGAATAAAATTATCTCTCGCATCCGGGTTGATGGTTGGAGCGATGTAAAATGTTTTATCCTCTAACAAGTCCTGAATATGTTTTGTATCTGCAAAAGACTCCGCAAGATACCATGCCGTGTACAGCGCGAATTCGCTACCCTGAATTTCATTTGAATGGATATTGCCGTCAATATACATGGCAGGCTTTCTTCCCGGATCGCCCTTCTTGAAATCAGAAATGGTCATCACCCACATTTCTTTTCCAAGGTGTGATTTTCCCATTGATTCAAGTTTTACAAGATCAGGATAAGCTTTTGCAAGCTTTTTACAGATCTCGGTAATTGCAGCATAGTCATTATAACGGTTCCAGCTTACCGGAACTTTGGGGTTGGCCGGACTTCCTGAAGCTTTTAGGATTTGCTCAGGTTGCTGTGCCTGCAAGGTAATTGTCAGAGCAAGCGCCGGAAGGGTAAAAAATATTTTCTTTATGAATGCTTTCATGTTTTTCTATTTAATTTTTCAAAACAAATCCTGAGATTATAAAGGGATTTCTACAGACTTTGTTCCGCTCGTCGGACTACCTGCATTAATTGTCAGCTTACCTGAACCTTTTATCAGCCAGGATATGCTTTGGTTTCCCTGTCCCTGAATGGCATCGATCGATTGATTTTTGCGGCCCGAAATAACTGTTTGATTTGCTTCAGGAATAAGTTTAACTGATAATTTCTTTACCCAATAGCTTCTTTCGCCAACCTTTGTTTGGGTAGGTAAAATACCTTTATTCAAAAGAGTTACTGTAACTCTCGTTAGGCCATTGCTCAATTTCTCTTTTTTAATACCTGTGATATCGATGGAAGGAGTAAACTTGCTCAAAGCCACAATAAAGTCGCTATGCTTTTTTACCAAATCCTCAACCAGCTTAAACGGTGGATTTTTTAACACAAAAGGATCAATTCCACCAAGTTCTACAGTTTGTCCGGGGAAATCAGGATGATCAATCTTTTTCCACTCGGTAAAATTGTTTTTAAGTCCCTGACTGTCGGCCCATCTGAGGTAATTTGCCGCCGGATCTTCAATTTTCAGCTCCTTAACTTTTTTAACTGTATCGGCCTTTGCTTTTGGTACCCACCATCCCGGGGTACTGAAACTATGACGACCGTAATGATAATAAGCCCATTGAGCAAAATCACCCCCCTCTGAAGTACTTTTCGGCGCATCTTTTAAACCAACAGTTTTATTATAAAGTTCAGAAACCAGAGTATTTGCTTTTGCATCTGCTTCAAAATAGCCAGTTATGATGCGCTTTGAAACAGCCTGTGCATTAAACGTTTGCGGTGTAGAAAGGTTATTATAGGGTCCGAAAGTAATAACCGAATAGACATTGAACATCTCAAAGAGATTGTCGAGTAAAGTTCTGTTTTCAATTTCTGAGACCATGTGCTCACCCGATCCCGGAACGAAATTCGGATAGTCATAACTCATATTTTTATTAAAATGAACCCCACCTTCGGCATCTTCATTATAGTTTCCGTCCTTATCATTATCGGTACCTTCAGAAAAAAGCAGGTATTTACCTTTTTCCCCTTTAGTTGGATCGGCAAGTATCATGGAACGGGGTTCTTCAGGGTTGATCCGGTATTTTCCTGTTGGATCTTCAACCCTGATCCAGCTTATTTTACCATCATTGTTCAGGTCATCAAACCCATCTTCATTCAGTTTTCCATCGCGGTCATCATCTGTAGCTTTTGCATTTCCACTTCTTGCGTAGCGAATTTGCGAGAAGTATTGTTCCGTAGCATCCGGACTCATATTCGGAAAAATATAAAATGTATTTTTTTCGAGTATAGCCTTAATGCTATCCTGTGAAGAGTCCTTGAGTATTTTTTCTGCAAATCCCAAAGCCAGCTCAGTGCCCAAAAGGTGTGAACCTTCAACGCCTCCAACGACAGCAATAGCCGGTTTTAGTTCTGTCTTGCCGCTACCTATGCATAGCATCCAGATATCTTTACCACCTATGGTTTTAACAAGTGATTTAACTTTTACCAGTGAAGGGTAGGTTTTAGCGAGGGAATTTATCCGCTCCGAAACCCGTGAGTTATTGCTGTAATCCTGCGCATTCAATTCTCCAAAAAAGAGAATAATACCCCACAGCAAAACTGAGGTTTTGTAAATTTTATTCATGAAAGAAATCGGTTAGTTTCAACCGATGAAAATACATAAATAATTTAATTCCGGGCTTTATTGAGATTTTAGCTGGATCCTCTATTCAGAATACCCATAAAGCTGATTGAATAGCAATTTAAATGTCCCATGCGTTTGTGCTCTGAATGTAATTTCGGGACCAAAAGCATATAATTTACCTTTGCCAACTTCAGCCTCAAATGCAGTAATTCCATCCCGTAAATAGGCCTGTCCCCATGCCCAGCCACTTCGCAATGACGACGGATTTGAAAACCAAAGTATAGGCTTAATTTTTCCACTGGCAATGGATTCGGTTGAGATTTTGAATACCGGACTCCTGTCAAAATAGATATCCGATTTAGCAGGCATACCCCAGGCTGCAGGAATTTTATTATCAGTATCAGCATTCAAAATACTACCAGGGATATAATATTTTTCGGCAGGGAGGCTTCTTTCCAAACCGTTAGCACCGAGTTCTACCATGGCATTTCTCACCGGAAGATTCAGGTGATAGGCCAGATTTGTACTGCTTCCAATGCTTACAATTTTTCCGCCCAGTTCTATGAATTTTTTTAATTCCGGAATTGATTTATCTGCACTGATCCCTCCTAGCTGTCCTCTGTATTCCGCAGGAATGGTCTCAGGATCTGGTCCGGTATTTGAAGAAATCGCCCTTCCACTTCTTCGTGGGAATGCAGGAATTGCCCCAGGGACAAATATGAGCACATCGTACTTTTTATTCAGATCACCGGCTTCAATATCTTTTGCATAAAGCAATGAAGCTTTAAAATTGAATCGCTCCATTAATAAGCGTACCCAACCCGAAGACATTGAGCCTCCATAGGTATCCCAAAGCCCAATCCGTAATTCTGAAAGTCTGGTCACATTTTCAGGCACTTTTGAACTTTCTCTTATTTCCAAACCTGCTTCACTTTTTACTTTGTTAAGTAAATTTCTGGTTTTGTGATTTCCTGGAATAAAAAAATCCCCGCGCTCATCTCCTGAGTTTATCCGGTAGACTTTTTCTCCGGCTTTTAATAGTTCATTTACAGCTATAAATGCATTATTCGATTCCGCATTTATCAGATACGTTTTTGCGGAAGCCAAGGTTCCGGGTTCAGGATTTTGAATTTCGCCATATTGAATGCGCTGAAATGGACCGCTGAAATCATCCTGAAGCCGGTCGAATTGCACATGCATCATATAAGCGAGCGTCCAGCCTGCTGCATCATAAGGAGCAATTGGAGGACCTCCCTCGTATTTAAAATCATTGGGATGGTCCTGCGGCTCAAACATATCCAGCACATGCGGCCTGAAGGCCTGATTGGTTTTAATAACAAAGGAACCTTTAGGATAGTTTTTTCCTGCAACCTTGAAATCATCCGAGGCTTTATGTACCAAAATTCCGGAACGGATTAACGCATTTACAAATTTTACAGCAGTCTGGAAATCAGCCTGATCTGCAGGAATAATATATCCCCTTGCATCGCGGTTTGCGGGATTATTCATTACCGTATCAAAGTACTTGTTTGGAAGAATTTGCTGATTAGTAATTATAGCTCCGGGCTGATCCTTAAGGTATGCCTGATTGATCGCTTCTACCTTATTCGGGGATAGTCCCCATGTATCTTTACTTCCCCGTTCTATTGAATTTTTACCCATCCTGTAAATGTTAAACAATAATTCATCACGATAACGTACGGCATAATTCAGGACTGCATAGTTTAAAGAAACCGAATAATCTATAGACTGTCGGAAATGCCATTTTTGGGGGGTGACCGGAAAGGTTGTACCTCCATTTGGGATGAGACGTTGCGGGACGAGTGATATCTCGGATGGAGTTGGTCCGCCAATGGTTTCTGTCAGCAGTCCGATAATATTATGGAAATAGGTGGTAGTACGCAGACCTCCATTGTACCAGGTTGAAAATACGGAACCATATTTTTGGGTATACCCTGGTTTATTCTCAACATTCAGTCTTGAATTCATGGCTGCACCCAGGGCATCCAGACTGGTCATCAGGATAGGATCAAAAACATAATTGAAGGGATCACGATAGGGCGCTCCTGCAACAACAGAGCCTTCAGGTCCCCGCTGATGGTGGTTATACATGATTTGAGGCAACCACTCAACAAATAATTGCCTGCTCATATTCTGGGTTTCCTTCAGATTCATCATAAAGAAGTCGCGGTTATTATCATGACCGGCATATTTCTCATACAAACGTGGTAAATTTTGCAGGGAACGGTTCTCGGGCTTTTCTTCACGCATGTACCAGTTGCTTACCAGTTCGTGGCCATCGGGATTGGCATGCGTCATTAAAATAATTGTATTGTCAAGTATGCGCATGGTCTCAGCATCTTTTCGGCTTACCAGGTTCCATAAGGTTTCGATGAGTTGATGGATTCCCAATGTCTCTGTAGCATGTAATCCACCATCAATCCAGACAATTGCTTTCCCTTTTTCTGCCAGTGTCCGCGCTTCTGATTCAGTTAAATCTTCTGCTCTGGCAAGCTTTTGGGATATTTCTCTGTATTGTTCCAGATTTTTTAGGTTTTCGGGTGATGAGACAATCAGCATTGGTTGTGTTCTGCCTTCTTCAGTCATACCAATACCTACAAGTTTTACTCTGTCAGATTGTTCGGAAATCTTTTTGAAATAGTCTGCTGTCTGGCTGAAATTGGCTAATTGATAATCATCCCCGATGGTGAAACCAAAATGTTCTTTTGGAGATATTTGGGCGAATAAATTATTGAGCAGAAAAATACCGGCCAGGAGTAGAGAAAACTTACGCATAATAATTGGTTTGAAAAGGCAAGGTAAGAGTAATACAAATACGAACAAATTCAGGTATTCTGAAATTATTATTCGGTATCTTGTGGAAATGGCCCATTTTTGAAATGGGACTAAATTATTATGCTCCCATACGAAGAACAGGCCTACAAAGAACTCGAACTCTGGAAAAAGAAGATCCTAAAAAAGCCCGGCTTTTTTGATCTTGCTTCAAAGGGAATTCAGAATCGATTGAATAAGCTGATTCCTGAGAAAGTACATAATGCGATCACGGTAGCGATTGAAAAAATGGTCAAAGCAGTTCTTTTTGGCGCTAAATATGTTACTAAAGAACCCAGGAAGGATAGTTCATTGCAGCTAAGGGAGGCATTTGTAAAAGAGAGAATAGAATTTTACAGGAAAACGGCTTCTGCCGAAGGTGCGGTGACCGGTGCAGGTGGTTTTCTGCTCGGTTTGGCTGAATTTCCAATTTTAATCGGGATTAAGATGAAACTTCTTTTCGATATAGCGGCACTTTATGGATATGATGTTAAGGATTACAGAGAGCGTCTTTACATATTACATATTTTCCAGCTGGCATTCTCTAGTCAGCAGGGCAGGCATAAGGTTTTCCATCAAATTTCAGACTGGAATTCTTATATCAACTCACTCCCCGAAGATGTTGAACAATTTGATTGGAGAACTTTTCAGCAGGAATACCGTGATTATATTGACCTGGCGAAAATGGCACAACTCATCCCGATAATTGGAGCTGCTGTTGGAGCGATAGTGAATTATAAACTAATTGAGAAGTTGGGTGAAACTGCAATTAATTGCTACCGCATGAGGAAGATTAGTCCCCTTAAAATTATAAGTCAAAGTAAAAATAGCAGGCTAAGATTAAAATAATCTTTCATTCGGGGGTTTGATTCCCTTCAAACGAAGATATATTGTTGTCTGGGCGCGATGATGTGTTTGATGCTCAAATGCTTTGTTCAACCAGCCAAACTGGTCGGTTTCATAATTTCCGCGCTTGATCAGACTATCCATTTTTGAGGCATCCATGGTTCTTATCGACTGAATAGCATAATCATAACATTCCATCACCACCTTTGTTAGGGCAGCTTTATTCTTGAATTCATCTGTCCTTTCGAGTACTTTTCCCTGGTAAATCGGGTTTGCCCCGGTACCACTGGCAATTAATCCTATGGTTCCCTGTGACATATGCAGCATTTGCTCTGCAAAACTGCGGAGGTCGGGAATGGGTTTAAAATTAATTCCATTTTCAGGCATGGCATCAAGATATTCCCTGGTGTAGAGTTTTGCCCTCTCCCAGTCAACAATCATGTTCGCTTTGACTACTTCATTGTTCAGTCCCTGTGCAAAAAGTGTATTGCTTAACATCAGCAGGCCAAAAATTGTCATTATTGATCTCAAAATTTTCATTATTTCCGCATTTAAATTAATTAAATCAGCGCATTAAATTCCCTGCCGGGTCTACTCTGACGTTAAATGGTTGAAGATATCGGTCAGCAAGTACACCGAATTCTTTTCTGGTAATATTTCTTTTTAAATCAAATTTGCTGTTGAATTTAAAACTGACTTTCCAGCCTTCTTCTATTTCTTTTTTCAATTCCTCACCTCTTGTAGCTGTAAACATAAACAGGCTAATTGCATCCCCGATGCTTAATGTGTCGACTTTGTTATCGGCAAACCAAATCTGACTTCTTGTATAAAATTCCTTCATTGGCCCCCTTAATTCTTCAGCAGTAATGGTTCCGGCCGTATCAAACTTTATTTTGTTAATATTTCCTTCCTTAAACATCGTTGATTTCATCAGTCCGCTGAGTCCTAATTGCTGAAAGGCTTTGAAATTAGGGTCTTTCAGGTCAATGTCAGAATAAGGGATTAATACAGCATCAAATGCAAGTAATTCGCCTTGCACTATCCTGATATTGACTGTTTTAGTTGTCGTTTTAAAAAATGCACAATAAGCTGCAACAGTTCCTGCCGCCTGTCCCAGTTCCATTCTTAGGAGTTTAACTTGTCCAATCTGTTTTGGAATGACAATAAAATTTTCAAAACCTGCAGGAATTAATGCACCCGGAGGGATTGAAGTAATTGAACGCTCATTATTTGGCAGTTCCAGATAGCCTTTTGCCATTCCGCTTCTGATTAACTTACTATCGAATGGATTATCACTTTTTACAGGAAAGTTCACTGCTTTTTTCAAGTCTATTCTCAGTAAAGACGCTAAAAACAGGTTATCAGTTGCATCAACTATAACATCTGTCTTAATCTTTTGACCACCCTTAAGTCTCACTTCCCAGCCTTTTCCATCTTTTGTTATCTCATCTACAACATTATTGTGATTAAGACTTAGATTTTTGACGGTGTCTGCAATGTTTTTTATCAGATCAGTAGATTTATCCAGATTGATTTTTGTGGCTATTATCGAATCAGTAACCTTGCTTTTTTTTCTTTCCTTCAAAAAATAGTGGTTTCTGATATTCCATACGTATTGAAGATCATCTTCAGCGAAAACTGGATTTACACTTAATGATTGTGTCAGATAAGTTGTTTTGGCACCGGAACGGGCAGATTGTATAGCTGCAGAAACACCTGCAGGTGTATTTCCAACCACAAGTACTCCTGTTTTTATTGTTTGTGCCTGCAGTAAAAGACCTGAAAGATTAAGGAATAAGAATAAAGAAATATGTTTGATCATAATTATAAATATCAAAGGGCTTAATTTACTGTTTCTTTCATTAAATTTATTCAGATCGATAAATCAGCAAATATGAAACTTCATTTACGTAGAAATAGTATCATTACAATTCTTTGCATCCTAAGTTTTACACTGGGAGGTTTTATTAACCAAAAACTTGAGGAAGAAAAAATTACTGTAGCCCTGGTAAAACAGGCTCAGAAAATTTTCGGATTGGACTTCACTGATGCCGAAGCTGATACCATGCTTCTGGATCTGGAAAGGAGGCGAAAAAGTTATATAGCTCTGCGAAAGCTAAATATTTCTAATTCCATTGCGCCTGCATTAAATTTCAATCCTCTTCCAATAGGGTATCGCTTCCCTGATCAGGCAAATTATTTTAAGGCCTCTGCCCAGCAGAATATTAAACTTCCTGCTGACAGGGAGAAACTGGCATTTTTTACCATCACGCAACTTGCCGGCTTGATTCAGAGCAAACAGATCACCTCTGTAGAACTGACCCGTTTTTTTATCGAAAGGGTTAAGAAATACGATCCGGTGTTGCTTTATGCAGTAAGTATAACTGAGGAGCGGGCAATGAAGCAGGCTAAAAAGGCTGATGCAGAGATTGCCGCCGGCAAATACAGGGGATTACTGCATGGAATACCATTTGGAGCCAAAGATCTCCTTGCTACAAAAGATTATAAAACCACTTGGGGATCAGTTGCTTATAAGGATCAAAATATAGATATGGACGCAACTGTTATTACACGTCTTGAGAATGCGGGAGCGGTTTTAATTGCTAAGATGACCCTTGGTGAATTAGCGATGGGCGATGTTTGGTTTGGTGGAAAGACAAAAAATCCATGGGATATTAAGCGAGGATCGAGTGGTTCTTCTGCCGGTTCTGCTTCTGCTGTTGCTGCAGGCTGTCTGCCATTTGCTATTGGATCTGAAACGCTTGGTTCTATCGTTTCACCATCCACAGAATGTGGGACAACCGGACTTCGCCCGAGTTTTGGTCGTGTGAGCAAACACGGTGCCATGGCTTTGAGCTGGAGCATGGATAAATTAGGTCCGATTACCCGGAGTGTTGAAGATTGTGCGATTGTATTTAATGCTATTCAGGGTGTGGATGGGAAAGATCTTAGTGCAATTCCTGCACCTTTTAATTATACCAGTCCTGCAGGAACTAGCCTAAAGGGAACACGTATCGGCTATATCAGGTCTGAATTCAAGGTTAAGTATCCAAATTCATCAAATGATAGTATTTCACTGGTTAAGTTGAAGGAATTGGGAGCGGAATTGATTCCAATTGAGCTTCCCGCATTACCTTATAATGATATGCTCATCATTCTCTCAGCTGAATCGGGTGCGGCATTTCAGGAACTCAGCCTTTCAAACCGTGATGATCTATTGGGGAGACAAGAAAAAAATGCCTGGCCAAGTGGATTTCGTTCTGCGCATTTTATACCTGCCGTGGAATATATTCAGGCAAACCGGGCAAGGGCTATGCTGATCGAGCAGTTGAACCAGAAAATGAAGGATATTGACCTGTTTGTTGCACCTGCTTTCGGGATGAATTTACGTGCCAGTAATTTAAGTGGTCATCCCTGTGTAGTTTTACCAAATGGGTTTAGAAACGGTCTTCCCGGTAGCATTACCTTTACCGGACAACTTTTTGGTGAAGGGAAATTATTGAAGGTAGCCCAGGCTTATCAAAAAGCCACAGTATTTAACCAGAATCATCCCTCATTAAAATTTTAGAAATCCCTGATTGGAAAAAGTCTATATGCAAAAAAGTATCAAAGAGATTTTTGAACTGCAAAAGGTTCATAGCATCAGTTTAAGAAGTACAGTTGCTGCAGAGCGGAAGGAAAAACTGAAGAATCTCAAGTTTCTGATTCAGGAAAATGAAGGAATTATCTTTGATGCACTTCAAAAAGATCTTCGAAAATCTGAATTTGAGTCAGCTCTGACAGAAGTATATTTTGTTTATGCCGAAATAGATTTTGCGATAAAAAATCTGTCTTCATGGATCAGCCCTCGCAGGGTTTCAGCGGGTTTAAGTAGCTTTTTCACAAAGAACAGGATCTTTTATGAGCCTAAGGGCGTGTCATTAATCATTTCCCCCTGGAATTATCCTTTTCAACTGCT
>CAYJAM010000018.1:11197-15952 GCA_964367725.1 uncultured Sphingobacterium sp.
TTATTGCACCACTTGTTTCGGCAATCGCAGCAGGTAATTGTGCTATGCTTAAGCCATCTGAATTAAGTCCGGCCACAACAACAGTTTTATTCAAATTGATAAATGATAATTTTGATTCAAGGGAAATAGCCTGTTTTGATGGCGGTGTGGAAGTATCAGAAGCTTTACTTGAATTGCCGTTCGATCATATTTTCTTTACAGGAAGCCCGAAAATTGGTAAGGTAATTATGGCAGCAGCAGCCAGGCACCTGAGCTCTGTTACCCTTGAATTAGGGGGTAAATCGCCTGCAATCATTACTGAAGATGCTGATCTTAAAAAGGCCGCAGAAAAGATCGTCTGGGGTAAGTTTATGAATTCCGGGCAAACCTGTATCGCTCCAGACTATGTTTTGATCCATTCAAGTAAAGAGCAGGAGTTTCTTCGGCTGGCTGCATCAAATATTGATCAATTGTTCTATAACAATAATCTGCTGGATAGGGCTAGTTATGGTAAGATAATTAGCATGAGCCATTATCAGCGATTGAAATCACTTCGGGATAAAGCTGTGGAAGATGGGGCTCAGATCATAAAAGGGGGTGTTGATTGCGATGAAGATCAAACCATTGAACCGACCTTGTTAAACAAGGTTTCAGTATCCTCAGCCATCATGCAGGAAGAAATATTCGGCCCCCTGCTCCCTGTACTTACTTATGATTCAGTAAATAAGGCCATAGCGTTTATTAACCAGATGCCAAAACCGCTTGCATTATATATTTTTTCGGGTTCAGATGATGTAATCAGGAATACCATCAGGCAGACCTCCGCCGGAGGTACTTGTGTGAACGATGTGGTGATTCATATTTCAAATCCCAACCTACCATTCGGTGGTATTGGAAACAGCGGTTCAGGCAGTTGTCATGGATTCTTCGGATTCAAAGCTTTTTCGCATGAGCGTGCTGTGATGTTTCAATCAAAAATAGATTTCAGTAAAATTGCATATCCGCCTTATCAGGAAAAGAAAAGTCTGCTAAAATGGCTTAAAAAGATTATGTAATGATTGATGTATTGCATTTGTTTCCGGTACTTAATTCCTCCCTAATTGAAGTCTTAACCGGACTTGACCGGAGACAGTGGAATAATGATACACTATGCAGGCAATGGCAGGTTAAGGATATCGCCGCTCATTTACTGGACGGTGCCCTGAGGCGTCTATCGATTGGCCGGGATGCTTACCAAACTGAGCATCCTGAAATTAAGTCTTATCAGGATCTTCTTAACTATCTGAATGATCTGAATGCCGGCTGGGTGAATGCCTACAAAAGAGTTAGCCCTGAAATCATTTTGGAACAATTGAAGCTGGCTCAGGTACAGATGCTTCAATATCTTGAAAGTCTTGATCCTGATGCAAAAGCCATTTTCCCTGTTTCATGGGCGGGTGAAGCTGTTTCAACGAACCGATTTGACATTGCCCGAGAATACACTGAAAGATGGCATCATCAGCAGCAGATCAGGCAGGCGGTAGGGGCAAAATCTATCATGAACAGGGAATTGTATAATCCTTTTCTTCAGATATGTATGCAAGCCTTGCCTTATCATTACAGAAGTTTTGAATCGCCCGAAGGTACCCTGATCAGGGTGGAGGTAGTGGGAGAGGCGGGAGGAGCATGGTCTATCGTTCGCAAAGGACCTAAATGGGAATTCAGCACTGAGCCCGGTGAAATCGCATCCCAAATATATATTGATCAGAATATCGCCTGGATGCTATTCTCAAAAGGAATAGAAATTAATCAGGCTAAGCAATATTGGCAGGTAATTGGTGATCAGGACTTAGGAATGCATGCTCTGGCCATGCCTGCATTTATGGTATAAAATCAAATAAATATATGAGCACTGATTTAGAAAAACTAAGATTTCCGATTGGGAAATATAAAATTGAAGTCGTACAGGAGCAGGACTATCCGATATTGATTGATCAGATAGAGGCATTGCCGGGCAAAATAAGGTCTGCAGTGGCGGGCCTGACCGATGAACAATTAGACACTCCTTACAGGGAAGGAGGTTGGACATTAAGGCAGGTGGTTCACCATCTGCCGGATAGCCATTTAAATGCCTACATGCGGTTTAAATTGGCAATAACTGAGGATACACCAATTATAAAACCTTATGAGGAAGGGCTATGGGCCGAATTAACAGAAGCAAAACATGGGCCTGTGAATGATTCTCTGGATTTGCTCGATAGTTTGCACAGAAGATGGGTGGCATTTTTGAGGACCCTAAAACCTGAAGATTTTCTTCGTAAGTATTATCATCCTGCACAGGACAAGAATTATGTTTTAAGCTCTGTTTTGAGTATGTATGTATGGCATGGAAAGCACCACATTGCCCATATTACTCAGACAAAAGAAGCAAATGGATGGAAATAAGAAGCCCTCAACAGTCGCGACTGATGAGGGCTTCTTAAATATTTTATTCTAATTATTGAGCGCTTGTTTTAGCTTCTTGTTTCATTGTCTCGTTTGCAACGATCACAATCTCTACACGACGATTTAGAGCTTTACCATCAACAGTTGAATTATCAGCAATTGGCTCACTTTCGCCTCTGCCTTCTGTTGATAAACGGCTTGAACTGATACCCTGACTTAAAGCATATGCCTTAACCGATTCAGCACGTCGTTCTGATAAACGTCTGTTGTATTCATCTGAACCACTTGCATCGGTATGACCAACAACCAGGATTGTTGTTTCCGGATTATTTTTCAATGACGTTGCAAGATTTTCGATGTTTGTACGAGCTGCTGTTTTAAGTGAATATTGATTGACATCAAACAAAATACCTGAATCAAACTTCACGATAATACCTTCACCCTCGCGAATAACCTCTGCGTTAGGAACCGATTGTTTAATTTCTTCAGCCTGACGATCCATTTTACGGCCAATGATTGCACCTGCTGTACCACCGATTGCTCCGCCAAGGATTGCTCCAACTGCAGTATTACCCGCTTTTTTACCAATAATTGCTCCAAGTGTACCACCTGCAGCTGCACCTATTACTGTGCCTTTTTGTGTTTTAGTGGCGGTAGCACAACTTTGAAATAACATTGCAGAAGCGGCAATTGCTAGTCCAAGTGTTGCTATTTTAATCTTTGTATTTTTCATGATTACTTTTTTTAGTTTCTTTCAGGATATATTCAAACCAAGTGCCAAAGATGGATTTGCTTATTAAGGCTGTACCTTTACATTAAATATACATGAAAAATAGGAATGTAATAAGTTTATTGGGATGTGGCTGGCTGGGTTTTCCTTTGGCTCTGGACTTAATTTCACGAGGTTTTATCGTAAAAGGGAGTACAACAAGTCCCCAAAAAATACCCCTGCTGAAAGCATCAGGGATTGACCCAATTTTAGTACAATTTGACCAATCTCATCCTGAGCCTGATTTGAATGAGCTTTTAGATGGTGATATTCTTATCGTTTCTGTTCCTCCGGGAAGAAGAACTGTTGATGGACCGGACAATTATAAAAGAATGGGTGAGATCCTGGCTGCCAAATTACCTGGAAGTAGAATCACTAAACTTATCTTTATCAGTTCAACATCTGTTTACTCTGATAGCAATAGTTTTTTAACAGAAAGTTCTGAGATCTCCCCTGAAACTGCATCAGGGAAGGTAATTGCAGAAATTGAAACAAAATTGCTAGTTCTTCCAATACAAGTTATAGTCTTAAGGCTTTCCGGACTATTTGGCCCGGGAAGATCTCCGGGCAGATTTTTCTCCGGGAGAACCAATATTCCCAATGGACTCGCACCTGTTAACATGATTCATCAGGAGGAAGTCATTTCCCTGATTAATAAACTGATTGATTCGGAGGCCGCTAAAGGCATTTATATCGGAGCTACCCCATCACATCCCACAAAAGCAGAATTCTATACACTTGCCGCCAGACATGAAAAGCTGCCGGAACCTGATTTTATTTCCGAAAAACTAAAATGGAAAATTGTAGAAAGTGAAAGGGTAGAAAAGGAACTGGGTTTTTCATACAAATTTCCCAACCTGATGGAAAGGCTTAATCAATCCTGAGGATTTATTGATTTCATGAGATTTCAAATTGATGATAGGAAGGATTAATGCTAGTCCATCTTATAAATACTCGCCTTTCCTGATTTTTTATACATCTTTCATATTCTTTGCTTAAATTTATACGTTAACCAATTAAAAAGGAGTGCAGGAGATTTGATTTCCCCTCCGCATTTCCGGTCCGTTGAATTATATGAAGAAGTTTTTTTCTTTTCTTGGTCTTGTTTTATTCGTTAGTGCCTATACTGAGGCAGCTCAGCCTGATTCTTCTGTAATTAAGCGGTTAAATGAATTGTCAGGCATAGTGCAAAAAAAGTACGCACCCGATAGAAGAGTAGAATTTTATCAGCTTAAACGGCAATCTGAGGCTCCATTAACGTATAAACTCGAAGTTAGCAGACAGGAAGCCGCAACTGAACTAAAGACATTACTGAATTCCGAAAATTTGCCGGTTAAGATTCAAGAGGAGATCCTTCCTTCCAAAGATCTTGGGGAAAAAGTTTATGGCATTGCAAATTTATCCGTCATCAATACAAGGTATGGTCCTGATCATGCCGCAGAAATGGCCACTCAGGCTGGTTTGGGAACTCCACTAAAAGTTTTAAAAAAGGAAAGAGGGCACTATTTTGTACGTACACCTGATAATTATCTTTCCTGGACGGAGTCTGCCGGTGTAAGCCTGATGACTAAAGCAGAATTTGA
>CAYJAM010000019.1:0-15391 GCA_964367725.1 uncultured Sphingobacterium sp.
TATTGCTCCTGTTCCGACAGAACTGGCGAAACTCAATTAACCGTTCAGCAGAGGCGATGACCATTTTCGCCGTTATCTGTGCAGCTACCTATATTATTTCACACATGGGTCGTCCATGGTTATTTACCTGGGCACTTCCACTACCAAATCAATTCGGATCATTATGGGTTAACTTTAACTCACCACTTGTATGGGACGTATTTGCAATCTCAACATATTTCTCGGTTTCATTGGTGTTCTGGTACACAGGATTACTTCCTGATATAGCAACCATTCGTGACCGTGCAGTGGGTACCCGTCGTCGTGTTTATTCTATTTTATCTTTCGGATGGAATGGTTCAGTAAAAACCTGGCAGCGATTTGAGTTAGTTTCCCTGATCTTAGCAGGTGTTTCTACACCATTGGTACTTTCAGTACACACGATGGTATCCATGGACTTTGCAACTTCATTGGTTCCGGGATGGCATACCACCATCTTCCCTCCATATTTCGTGGCAGGTGCGATCTTCTCTGGTTTTGCAATGGTTCAAACCTTATTGCTTATTACCCGTAAGGTTATGAATTTTGAGAACTACATCACCATGTTCCATATTGAATCGATGAATAAGATCATCATTCTTACCGGATCGATTGTGGGTGTAGCTTACCTAACTGAATTATTTATTGCCTGGTACTCAGGAGTTGAATACGAGCAGTATGCATTCTTGAACAGGGTTAGCGGACCATACTGGTGGGCTTACTGGATCATGATGACCTGTAACGTAATTTCTCCGCAATTGTTCTGGTTCAAAAAGATTCGTACAAGCATTGCATTATCCTGGTTATTATCGATTGTTGTGAATATCGGTATGTGGTTCGAGCGTTTCGTAATTATCGTAACCTCATTGCACCGTGATTACCTTCCATCAAGCTGGGTTATGTTCTACCCAAGCTGGGTTGATGTGGGCGTATTCATCGGATCAATAGGGGTATTCTTTACCTTATTCCTTCTTTTCCTCAGAGTATTACCGGCTATTGCAATGGCAGAGGTTAAATTATTGCTGAAGAGTTCAAGTGATCAGGCTAAGAAGAAATTGATCGCCGAGAAAGCTGTAGATAGCGGAGAGGCTGAGTATTACCTCGAATCTCTTGAAAAGTATGATAGTATTTCTCCAAAAGTTGCTGAATTCCAAAAAGTTTAAAGATGAGTAATATAAAATATATTTTAGGTCATTTTGAGGATCCGGATGATCTGATGCACGGGATAGACAAGCTGCAGGAGAATAGCGTAAGTATTTACGATGTGTATACTCCTATGCCAATCCACGGTATTGAAGATAAATTGGGAATTAAAAGATCAAGGCTTGGTAAAGTGGCGTTTGGTTTCGGTTTGACCGGTACCATCACTGCAATCTCTATGATTACTTATATGTTGGTTATTGACTGGCCAATGAATATTGGTGGTAAACCACACTTTGCATTCCCTGATTTTATTCCAATCATGTTCGAGTTAACTGTATTATTTGCAGCTTTCGGAATGGTAGGAACTTATTTCTTTGCAAATCACCTGGCTCCTGGTCGTGCTCCCAGAGTAATGGACCTTAGAGCAACCAATGATAGATTTGTGATTGCGATTGATGCAAAAACAAATACATCGCATGATCAAATAGATAATATTTTAAAAGAAGCAGGTGCTGTTGAAATTAAGCACAACGAAAGGAAATATGTTAGTTATGAATAAGCGCCTAATAATTTGTACCGCTTTTTTAACTGTAGCCGCTGTTACGGTTATTTCTTCCTGTTCAAATAATAGAAGTACGGGGCTTGAATTTGCCCGTAACATGTATGATCCAATTGGTTACAACCCGGATCAGCCAAATAAGAACTTTAAGGACGGTAAAACTGCTCAAAATCCACCTGCAGGTACAATGCCTGTTGGATTTGATAAATATGATGTTTATCCTAATACGCTTGAAGGCTATCAGGCAGCAAGTGCAGGCATGGCAAATCCTCTTCCAGTGAGTGTAGCCACGCTTGAGCAGGGAAAAACATTGTATTTAAATATGTGTTCTCATTGCCACGGTCTTGAAGGAAAGGGTGATGGTTCTATCGTTAAACTTGGTAAATTTCCTGCTCCTCCTTCATATTCAACCGGAAACTCTTCAAGAGGTGGTAGTATGAAGGATCTTACAGACGGTAAAATTTATCATACCATTACAAACGGTGTTAACCTGATGGGTCCACACAAATCGCAATTATCCCCGGAGCAAAGGTGGAAAGTTGTTATGTACGTTCACGAATTACAAAAATTACAATAGTCAATTGCTAAAACCAGATGGGAAATCATAATCATACTCATAATTTCACGGAACAATTTACATTTTCTGGAAAATTAAAAACCTGGACCTTAATAGCAATAGTGGTTGGAATTCTTGCTACAGCTTTTGGTTTACTAACAGGTCAGCAGGAACGTACTTTCGCTAACCTGCTCTTAATGGCATATTACTTTACCTGCGTTTGCGCTACAGGCTTGTTCTTTTTGGCTTTGCAATATGTGGCACAGGCAGGATGGGCAACCGGCTTGCTAAGGATACCTCAGGCAATGTCAAGAGTGCTTCCAATTGCATCTCTTGTATTGTTTGCAGTATGTGCAGCAGGTTTATTAACCCATAATTTATATCATCACTGGAATGGTGAGGGTCTTACTGATCCTAACAGTCCTAATTATGATAAACTAATCGCCGGAAAGTCAAGTTTCCTGAATGTGCCTTTCTTTTTAACCAGACTTGCAGTGTTTCTAGGAGCTTATAGCTTCTTTGCCTGGTTGTTTGCAAAATATACCAAAGGGCAGGAATTAGAAGGCGGACTGGTTTATCACGATAAAAACTTTAAATGGTCGGCCATATTCCTGATCGTATTTGGATTTACTACTCCTATCTGGGCTTTTGATACCATCATGTCATTGGAGGCTCACTGGTTCTCAACGATGTTCGGCTGGTATAACTTCGCAGCAATGTGGGTTAGCGGACTATGTGTGATTACGCTACTGGTAATCTTTATGAAAAAGGCAGGTTATTTGACCTGGATCAACGAGAATCATTTACATGATCTTGGTAAATTTATTTTCGCCTTCTCCATTTTCTGGACTTATGTATGGTTCTCTCAGTTTGTTCTTATCTATTATGCAAACATGCCTGAGGAGACAGTTTACTTTTACAAACGCTGGGAGCCTGAATATCTTCCATGGTTCTGGTTAAATATCATTATTAACTTTGCCGCACCATTGCTGATCCTGATGTCAAGAAATTCCAAGCGTCAAATGAATACCTTAATGGTGGTATGTATCCTGCTATTATGTGGTCATTGGCTGGATTATTACATGATGATCATGCCTGGAACTGTAGAGTCTCACAGAGGTTTTGGTATCATTGAAATTGGAATTGCCATTGGTTTTGTAGGACTGTTCACATTCCTTACATTGAATCAGTTAACTAAGAGGTCATTGGTGACTACAAATCATCCTTTCTTGCAGGAAAGTATTAATCATCAGATTTAAACACAGTTCTTAATAGCTAAAAGAAAATTTACGAATAAAATGAGGTTAAGAGAAATTTTTAATATCAGGACTGTAGCTGCATTACTAGTTATATGCACTCTTACTGTAACTAACAGTGCAACATACGCGCGGGTTCAGGATTCTACAATCAGTTCAACAACTGCAGCAATTGATACGGCTGTTAAAGCTGCTTCAACAGACTTGGCTCCGTCATCTGTTCCTTTGATCAGTACTGCGGTTGATACTGTAGCAAGATACAAGAACATGCAGCCTATCGCTGAAACAAAGGATTATTCAGAATCCTACAAATCAGCAACCTATTATGTTTTAATGTTTTTCCTGCTGTGTGTATTTATTGCAATAATTGGAAAGATCTTAAAGGTATATGAACTGAGCCGTGAGATGCAGGGTGTAAAATCAAGCCTAAATGCGCGCAGAATTCAGGGTGTGTTTCTTGGAATCTTTTTGATTTTAGGTATGTATGGAGTTTACTGGTCTTACGCAGTTCAGGGGCCAATGAGCATGCATGAATCAGCTTCTGAGCATGGTCTGGATATTGACTTCATGTTTAATACTACATTAATCTTAACTACGATTGTATTTATTTTAACTCATATTGCGCTTTTCGGCTTCTCGTTTAAGTATAGAGGATCAGAAAACAGAAAGGCTTATTTCTATCCGCATAATAACGCCCTTGAAAGAATATGGACTATTATTCCTGCGATCGTTTTAACTGTATTGGTATTATTGGGATTCTTTACCTGGAGAGGGATCACCAATGTTTCGCCTGAAGATCAGAAGAAAGCGATCAATATTGAGGTTACCGGCGAACAGTTTAAATGGAGTCTTCGTTATGCGGGTTCTGATAACCAGATCGGAAACCGGAATTATAAATTGACTACCCCAACCAACGGACTAGGGATTGATTTCAAAGATCAGAAGAGCTGGGATGATAAATTAACCAGTGAGATTGTAATTCCTGTAAATAAAGCTGTTCGTGTAGTCATTAATTCAAAAGACGTCCTGCACAGTTTCTATCTTCCTGACTTCAGGGTACAGATGAATGCTGTACCGGGAATGCCTACAACATTTCAGTTTACACCTCGCCTTACCACAGCTCAAATGAGAGAGAAGAGAAATAATCCGAAGTATGATTATGTTCTTCTTTGTGCCAAGATCTGTGGTGCAGGACATTATAATATGCAGGCTAAAGTAACAGTGGTTTCTGAAGCAGAATATGCTACCTGGCTAGCTAAACAACCTTTATATTATAACGACGATGTTAAAAGAGAACTTCAGTTAGTTGAAAACACCAAAACTGAAGAAGTGAACAAAATAGCTTTAAATACAAATACTATTAAAAACTAATTATGGCAAGCACTGCAATACACGATTCAGCCGTACTTCACCAACACGACGATCACGGTCACGATCACGGACATCATAAAGAAACATTTATTACTAAGTATATCTTTAGTCAGGATCATAAAATGATCGCCAAGCAATTCCTGGTCACAGGTATAGTGATGGCAGTTGTTGCTATGATTCTATCTATTCTTTTCAGGTTGCAATTAGCATGGCCTGATGAGAGTTTCCCATTATTGGAAACATTCCTTGGCGAAAAGTGGGCTGAAGGAGGTAGAATAAAACCCGATTTTTATCTGGCTATTGTGACAATACACGGTACTATGATGGTATTCTTTGTATTGACTGCCGGATTGAGCGGTACGTTCAGTAACCTGCTTATTCCTCTTCAATTAGGAGCAAGGGATATGGCCTCGCCATTCCTTAATATGATCTCATACTGGTTGTTTTTTCTTTCATGTGTGATCATGATGTGCTCTTTCTTTGTAGAGAGCGGACCTGCAAGTTCAGGATGGACAGTTTATCCGCCATTATCTGCGTTACCTAAAGCGATTAGCGGATCAGGCACCGGTATGACACTTTGGTTGATCAGTATGGTATTATTCGTGGCATCAGCACTTATCGGCGCATTGAACTATATCTCTACCATTCTGAATATGCGTACCAAAGGTATGGATATGTGGAAAATGCCATTAACTATCTGGGCTTTCTTCCTTACAGCAATTGTTGGGGTATTGTCTTTTCCTGTATTGGTTTCGGCAGTTGTGCTTTTGATCTTCGATCGTAGTTTCGGTACCAGCTTTTATCTTTCTGATATTGTGGTAGCCGGACAAATTCTTCCGAATCAGGGTGGTAGTCCGGTTTTATGGCAGCACTTATTCTGGTTCCTTGGACACCCTGAGGTATATATCGTAATTATGCCTGCATTGGGAATCACTTCAGAGGTAATTGCTACCAATTCCAGAAAGCCAATTTTTGGTTACCACGCGATGGTTTATTCTCTGATCGGTATTACAGTATTGTCGTTCATTGTATGGGGTCACCATATGTTTGTAACGGGTATGAATCCTTTCCTTGGAGGGGTATTCATGATTACAACCTTAATCATCGCAGTTCCTTCAGCAGTAAAGACCTTTAATTACCTTGCAACCATCTGGCGTGGAAATCTTCGCTTTACACCTGCAATGTTATTTGCTGTAGGTTTGGTTTCTTTCTTCATCTCTGGTGGACTTACCGGTTTATTTTTAGGAAATGCGGCTTTAGATATCAATTTGCATGATACCTACTTCGTTGTAGCTCACTTTCACCTTGTAATGGGTTGTGCGGCTATCTTCGGTATGCTTTGCGGTGTTTACCACTGGTATCCTAAAATGTTCGGTCGTTTGATGGATGAGCGTCTGGGTTATATTCACTTCTGGTTGACCTTTATTGGTGCTTACCTGGTGTTCTTCCCGATGCACTTTATGGGTATTGATGGCGTTCCTCGTCGTTACTATGCGTTTACTGAGTTTGCATTTATGCAAGAGTGGTTGACAGTGAATGTTTTCATTACATGGGCTGCAATTATTTCTGCACTTGCTCAGGTAGCTTTCCTTTGGAATTTCTTCTATTCTATGTATTACGGAAAGAAATCACCACAAAACCCATGGGATTCCAATACATTGGAATGGACTGCACCGGTAGAACATTTACACGGAAACTGGCCTGGAGAAATTCCTTCGGTACATCGTTGGCCATATGATTACAGTAAGCCTGGTCACCATACCGACTTTATTCCTCAAACTACTCCTTTTTCTGAAACAATGAGCTCTAACCTGCTCCATGATTTTGAAGGAAACCCTGAAGCT
Source organism: uncultured Sphingobacterium sp. (assembly GCA_964367725.1). Lineage (GTDB taxonomy): Bacteria > Bacteroidota > Bacteroidia > Sphingobacteriales > Sphingobacteriaceae > Daejeonella. Next base: position 6,748 of record CAYJAM010000019.1, read on the forward strand.
GAGCATATTCAGCAGGAATGGGATAAGGAGCATGCTTCGGAACGACATACTCCGGAACAGGTTTAAGAAATTAGGTTAAAAGTTTAAGCAGGCGATATCTTGATATCGCCTGCTTACTATAATGAATATTCCTTCTGCTATTTCTGCAGAGAAATTACAACGAATGTACCCCCTTTGAAAAGAGGTTTCTGTCGTTAGATTTATCTTAAAATCGGCTCCTTTTTGAAAACAGGGTTGTATTTTAAAATTGTCGGCATTTGATATGAAACAGTGAAACAGAAAATATAGTGAGGAATTTTATATCCGACTTCAATAAATTAATTAAACTAAGGCTGACCCTTACCGTGGTCTTTTCTGCTTCTGTTTGTTTTTTGATGGGTAGCAGATTTCAGGGAGATATTAACTGGGTCAACTGGATTATTCTGACACTTGGAGGCTTTCTGGTTACAGGTGCAGCAAATGGGTTTAATGAGATCATTGAAAAGGATCTGGATAAATTAATGAGAAGGACTATGGACAGACCGATTCCATCCGGAAAAATGACCACAGGTCAGGCTCTTGTTCTCAGCCTGATTATGGGAATTTTGGGCACCTATCTTTTGGTTAGCCTTAATTTTCCAACTGGTGTTCTTGCTGTTTTTTCAATATTTCTGTACGCATTTGTTTATACACCGATGAAGCGGAAATCGCCAATCGCAGTTTTTATTGGTGCGTTTCCCGGAGCATTCCCTCCATTGATCGGATATTTTGCGGCCTTTAATGAACCTCAAATATCCTGGATTCCAATTATCTTATTTTTGATTCAGTTCGTTTGGCAATTCCCTCATTTCTGGGCAATAGCATGGGTTCTTGATGAGGACTATAAAAGGGCAGGCTTCCGCTTACTTCCGAGTACTAAACAGGATAAGACAAGCGCATTGATCACACTGCTGTCAACTATCGTACTTATTCCGGTAAGTTTGATGCCTACAGTTTACTTAATGCCTTCGGGGCAGGCTTTTGGAGGGATTATTTATACTATTATCGCAGTCCTTGCCGGCTTGTTCTTTGTTTGGCAGGCAATTCAACTTTATAATAAAAGAGATGTTGCATCTGCCAAGAAGCTCATGTACACCTCATTTATTTATCTGCCTATAATGCAATTAACCCTGTTATTTGACTTTATAGCAAAATAATTTTATCGAAATGGAAAATATACAAGTTGAGGATAGATTAAATTTAAAAGCCAAGAAATTTCTAATGTGGCTTTTTATTATTGCTTCTTTTATGATGTTTGCCGCCTTAACCAGTGGTTTTATTGTCTATACTGAAGGAAATGCTGAGCGGGGAATTAAAGTATTACTTCCCAAAGCATTTATGTATAGCTCAGTAATTATCATACTAAGCAGTATTACAGCACATATGGCCTATCTTTCGGCCAAAGGTTTGCAGTTAGGTAAGCAAAAGTTATATATTCTTTTAACGATTTTGCTGGGAATTGCATTTTTTTACAGTCAGTTTCAGGCATGGCAGGCCTTGTATAATTCAGGTGCTTATTTCGTGAATTATAATGCTTCCCAATCCTTTATATATGTGTTTAGTGGGGCCCATTTATTGCACGTAGTTGTTGGGCTATTTTTCCTGATTTATGCCTTGATAGGGGCATTACGTACAATTCCTCAGGTCCGAAATGTGTTCCGGATGGAAGTCGCTTCCATTTTTTGGCATTTTCTTGATATCCTATGGATTTATCTATATGTTTTCTTACTTTTGAATCAATAATAACTCAACATACCATTGTTTAAATGAACACTACTGTATCAAAATTAGATGAAATAAGAACTGACGCCTGGAGCGGCGGGAAGTCGCCTTTTGCTGTAGAATATGGAAAACTCATGATGTGGTTTTTCCTTTTGTCAGATGCATTTACATTTTCGGCATTTCTGATCTATTACGGAGCTCAGCGCTTCAGTAAAATTAGCTGGCCTGATCCCGATGTAGTATTTCAGTCGATCCCCGGAATAACCGATCATGGTTACCCTCTGGTGTTTGTAGGGATTATGACATTTATTTTGATCATGAGCTCGGTAACTATGGTACTTGCAGTTGAGGCAGGACATCGTAATTCTAAAAAGGAAGTTGTATGGTGGATGATCGGTACGATCATTGGCGGATTAATGTTCCTCGGATGTCAGGCATTGGAGTGGTCGCATTTACACCATGAAGGTTACTGGTGGGGAAGTTTTCCTGCATCGTATACCGGGGTAGATACAGTCGGGGCCCTGCAATTTGCAAACCTGTTCTTTACGATTACCGGTTTCCACGGTTTCCACGTATTTACAGGAGTATTGATTAATATTATCATTCTCTTTATGGTTCTCGCAAATGTTTTCCAGAAAAGCGGAAGTTATCTTATGGTTGAAAAGGTTGGTTTATACTGGCACTTTGTAGACCTTGTATGGGTATTCGTATTTACATTTTTCTATTTAGTTTAAAATCCTGATAATCGAAATTTAATGTCAGCAGAACACACACACGACGAACATGCTTCTGAGCATGAAGGAATGACCAAGAAAAAAATATGGCAGGTTTTCTTTTACCTTTTAGGTATTACAGCTGTTGAATTTTTCATTGCCCTTTACCTGATACCTAAGGGTATTGTAGGTCATGGTATTGGTAATTTCGCTTATATAGTCCTTACACTGGTGAAAGCCTTTTACATAGTGGCCTATTTTATGCACCTGAAATTTGAAAAATTTGCACTTAAAACAGGTATTACTGTTTCATTGGTGTTTATTATCTATTTCATTGTACTTATGCTCATTGAAGGGAACTACCAGTTCATTCATATGAATTAATGAGTTTACCCTCTTTTCCTGTAAAGAAAATTCTGATACTGCTGATTTTATTGGCAGTACCGGGCACTTTATATTACCTGTTAAAAGAGAAAGGGCAGAACCGTTATCGCCCCCTTAACATTTATGGGGAGAAAAAGGTTGCATCAACATTTCATACCAAACGTGGTAAGCAGATTCCGGATACAATCTATCATGTTATCCGGGATTTTAAACTCCTGAACCAAAATTCGGATACGACTAAATTCCCTGCAGATAGTAATCAAATTACTGTTGTTAACTTTTTTTATACCCGCTGCCAACTCTTGTGTAAGGATATTAATAAGGATTTAGCAAGGGTGGCTAAAATGTATAATAATAATCGCCTGATGCGTTTTATCTCCATCAGTGTTGACCCTGATTACGATAGCCCGGCAGTACTTGCTGAATACAGTAAATCCTATGTTTCAGAAAATAAAAAGTGGGATTTTTTAACCGGAGATAAAGATTTGATTTATTCACTAGCAAAAACGGATTTTATGGTGGATGCTATTGCCGATACCACCGGGAAGACAAACATTATTCACAGTCCCATGCTAATACTGATTGACCCCCAAAAGCGGATACGCGGTTATTATGATTCAAGTCTGGGACATGAACAGGTTACCTTATTGAGTGATGAAATTAAATTATTAATTACAGAAGAACTGAGAAGTATTAAAGTTCGATAGGTTAGAACCTTTTGTTTCCTAAATAGTATTTTATGAATGATAAACTGATTTCAAGGATTATAACTGCAATTTCAATTTTTGTTCTGATTGTTGTGGTGATCTTGCAGAGTAAGATTTTAAATATCTTTCCTCAAAAGGAGTCAATCCCTGCCTGGGTATTTTCGCTTCCTTTGTTTAATGCTATTATTAACGGTACATGCAGTGTTTTACTTCTTTTATCGCTTTATTTCATCAAAAAGAAGGATATTAAAACCCATAAGAACCTCAATATACTTACGTTTATACTTTCGGCCTTATTTCTGGTATCCTATATCATTTTCCATGCTACCGGAATTAAAACTACTTATGGAGGTGTTGGCGCCATCCGAACTGTTTATTATGTTATTCTGATTACTCACATTATTCTTGCAGCTATTGTGTTGCCATTGGTATTATTTAGTTTTCAGAAGGGTTTGCAAATGAAGGTTGAGGAGCACAGGAAACTGGTACGCTGGACCTATCCGATATGGTTATACGTTACTGTCACAGGCGTTATTGTCTATCTGATGATCTCGCCTTACTACTCTTTTTAGATAAGGTAATAAAATCGCTTGATTTGATCAGAAGACTGTAAACTTAAGCCTGAATCCATTGGTTTAATTATTAAAATTCTCGCAATTGGCGTATCTTTACAGTATGAAAAGGCTAAGAATAGCAATTATTGGTTTCATCCTGATATTTTCATGTCTGAGTTCAACTGAACTTTCAGCACAATGCTCAATGTGTACATTAAATGCCGAAAACTCTGTTAAGAATGGGAATACTGAAGGCAAAGGGCTTAATAATGGCATTTTATATCTTTTAGCTGCACCATATCTGGCAATTGCCGGTGTAGGATTTCTTTGGTATAAAAAATACAGACGCAAAAATGTCAATTTAAATATTAAGGATAGTAAGATTAATCTGAATTAAGCCCCGCTTGATTTCTTTTAATGTTCTGATTTCTTTAAATCCCAGCAGTACCCTCTTATGGCAAAAACTTCCAAATTTGTTGCTATTGCAACCTCGAAATGTCCCAAATGTAGAAGAGGCGATGTTTTTTCAGGCACTTTGTATGGATTTAATTTTCAGGAAACCAATGAGCGATGTTCACATTGCGGAATGAAGTTTGAAATAGAACCTGGTTATTTTTACGGTGCTATGTATGTCAGCTATGCATTTGTAGTAGCTGAGATGCTTAATGTTGGTCTGCTTACCTACCTTATTACAGGAAATGATAGTTCTCCATGGTTATATATTTCAACTATTATTGGAGCAATATTATTACTCACGCCAATTAACTATCGTTACTCCAGAATCTTCCTGCTCCATTTCCTTTCACCCAAGATAAAGTATTACCCTGATTACGATACCGATGATAAACTCAGCAACATTTGATTTCTTAGAAGATCTGGCTGCAAATAATAATAGGGACTGGTTTCAGGCTAATAAATTAAGGCATGATGAGGCCCGAAATAATGTGCTTGAATTTGCAGATAAGCTGATCGCAAAACTCTCAAAAATTGATCCTTCCGTATCCTCAGAACTTGACCCAAAAAGCTGTGTGATGCGAATCTACAGAGATGTAAGGTTCAGTAAAGATAAAACCCCATACAAAACTAATTTCGGAGCCGGATTTTCAGAGAATGGCAAGAATTTTAAAGGAGCAGGGTATTATTTACATATCCATCCTGAGCAGTCATTTCTTGCTGGAGGCTGTTGGATGCCCGAAGGAGATATGCTCAAGGCAATCCGTCAGGAGATTGATTATAATGGTGCTGATTTTCATGAGATTATTGATGATAAGACATTTAAAAATTATTTCGATGCTCCCGATGCTGAATATAAATTAAAGACTCCACCTAAAGGCTATCAACCCGACCATCAGGATATTGAATATTTAAAACTTAAAAGTTTTACATTTAGCCATGCATTGACAAGAAGAGAACTTACTGGTTCAAATGCTGTTGATGAGGTGTGTAATGGATTTATACGATTATATCCTTTTATTTCGTTTTTGAGGAATGCGGTTTCATAAAATCAATTTTGTATGAGGAAAACTATTTATTCTGTAATTGCTCTGTTTTTAGTTGTTGGTTTTTTGGCTTCATGCGTGGTCATGTCGACAAAGAAGTATAATAATTTAATTGCTCAAAAGGATTCACTCTCCCTGGGTTGGGAAGATGCAAGAATTAAAATTACTTCACTGGAAGAGATAATCTCTGGAATGAAATCAGATAGCGCTCTGCTTAAGGCTAAAATCACAGACCTGGAGGGAAAAATTAAAGGGATGAATGATAGTTTTACTTCGCTACGGTCCAATTCCTCCTCAGAAATAAATAAACTTGAGGCTAACCTTAAAAAACTGGAAGCCGATCTGCAAAAGCGTGAAGCCAGATTAAGAGAAGTGGAAGATATTTTGCGTAAAAGGGATGAAGCAACCAATGCACTTAAAAATAAACTCCAAAAGGCCTTGCTGGGCTTTCAGCAAAGTGGTCTGACTGTTGATATCCGAAACGGAAAAGTCTATGTTTCCTTAACCGATAAATTATTATTCAGTAGTGGTAGCATTGTTATAGATGATAAGGGGAAACTTGCGCTGCGTGAGCTTGCAAAGGTTCTTAAAACACAGCCTGAGATCAATATTTCTGTTGAAGGGCATACTGACAATCAGCGGGTAGTTAATCTTGGACAGATCAAGGATAACTGGGACCTGAGCGTATTGCGAGCAACTTCAGTGGTGAGGTTTCTAACTGAAACAGAGAAAATTGAGAATGGAAGGATTACTGCAACAGGTAAGGGAGAATACCAGCCAATTGAGGAAGGTTCAAGTCCGGAAATCAGAAGCCGTAATAGACGGATAGAGATTGTACTTTCACCTAAACTCGATGAATTGTACAATCTGATCAAATAAATTTAAATATTTATATAATATTCAGCCGAAGCAAAATGCTTCGGCTTTTTATTTTTTGGGTTAAAATGGACTATTGAGATCTTTAAAGAGGGGTAAAACCTGGTCTTTCTCCGAAAGAATGACCTCTTCCGCTGCAATACCCCAGTCAATATTCAGTTTAGGGTCATTCCATACTACACCAAACTCTGAATTCTTATTGTACAGGCTCGTTACCTTATAAGTAAAAATCGTATCATCTTCAAGAGTTACAAAACCATGCAAAAATCCGGGTGGTACCCATAGCATCCGGTGGTTATCTCCGGATAATTCAACAGTAACATGCTGTCCGTAGGTTTCTGAAGCTTTACGGATATCCACAGCAACATCGATAACCTTTCCTTTTATCACTCTAACCAATTTGCCCTGGGCATGTGGATTGGATTGCGCATGCAGCCCTCTTAATGTTCCCTTTTGGGAGAGTGACTGATTATCCTGAACAAAACTGACATCAATGCCGGCTTCTTCGAAATTTCGCTTACTGTAACTTTCGTAAAAATATCCCCGGTCATCTTTCCAGATCCTAGGTTCTACGATCAGCAGATCCTTGATTTTTGTTTTTATAAAGTTCATTCGGCTTCAATAAATTCCATTAATGTACTAAATACTACAAATTTATTCAGGAATTCTGCCGGAACATTTGTCTGCAGTTGATTCGGGTGTGTTTGCAAGTATTTATTGTATTTTTCAACTGATTCTGCAATGTACTGTACACAATAGGTAAGCCCTTCATTTGGTGAGTCCAGTACCTTCAGAACCCTGTAAGAAATAAAAAAACCTGTGCCCATCATTTCTTTCAAATGCTGATTCTTCAGCCATTTGAGCCAGTTTGCATGAATTTCCTCATCCAGAATAATAGTGACATTATATAAGATCATTTTGCGAAGATAAGAATTGAGTTTTGAATAGTTTATTGGAAAACTTAACCCAGTTTATCTCCTCTAAGCTGACGAAAGCGTTTTCTGGCTTCAATGATGTACAAACTGCCAGAATAATCATTTATTATTTTCTGATAGAGCTCGATTGCCTTTGCCGGTTGGTTCAGCTTTGTTTCATAAATATCGGCAAGCATGAAAATTGCATCATCACCCCAGAGTTCTGAACTAAAATTGTCAATTATGGCCTGCAATTGAATTACGGCCTGCTCAAAGTCATTGGAGCTTATGAATATTTTCGATTTTGCAATTAATATATCATCAGCAAGTGAATTTGTAGGGTAAAGAATGTTAATACTGTCTAAAATCCCCAATGCTCTTTCAGGCTGATTTTTAAAGATATTGAGTTCTGCTTCCGAATATTTTTTAAGCGCGGCGGTGTCATTCTCATTTTGTAAATTATCTGAAATGAGCAGACTTAAATTAAGGGCATCATTGGCAATTAATTGCGAAGTTGAACTTTTCAATACATCAAGCTGTGCTTTTGCCCAGGGAAAATCGCCCTGAAAATAAGCTAATCTGGCATTTTTATATCTGGCTTCCTGCCCGTAAACTTCATTTGGAAAGGACTTTTCTACCTGCCCAAAGATCAGGGCAGCTTCCCAAACCTCTCCAGATAATGTATAAATGTCTCCAAGTTCTAATTTTGTTTGTGCAATTACAATTGGTGTTATGCCAGGAAGTTCCAGAAGTTTTTGAAGTTGTATGGCCGACTCTGCGGGTTTCTTCAGGTAAAATGCCTGCAGATTGGCCAATTGCCGGATTGCAAAAGCAGTGCCCGAACTTCTTCCGAATTCATTTAATAATGACTCATAATCGCTTTCAAGTGTCAGTAAATTAGCTTTATCTAATTTGCCGCTGGTTAGTTGTTTGGCTTTTACATTCAGCAGGTCGATTTTTGCCGCAATATAATACCTGCTTTTTTCCCCCTTCGCCACCAGATAATTCAGGGCTTCAATTCCCTGTTCATAAGCCTGATTTGAAACCAGTAATCTCGATAGGTCAAAAACTCTTCCACCATCTTCTTTAAGTCTGCGATCAAGTGCTAGCGTTTGTCGCAAAGCCATATCAAAGTCCTTTTGCTGGACATATTGCCATGCCAGGAACTCAGTTAATACAACATTTTGAGCATCTTTCTGCAGTCGACGTAGGATTGCCGTTTTGAGGAGATCAAAGTCATCCTTACCTTCGAGAATA
>CAYJAM010000020.1:0-15151 GCA_964367725.1 uncultured Sphingobacterium sp.
CATTGGGAGATTCTTATGAAGTTGGGCGTGTTGATCTGAATACTATAACCTTCGCCGGACTTGATCAGCTGAAGGTACTGATCGTTGCAAAACCTGAACAGCCCTTTACTGAGGCTGAGAAATATAAAATTGATTATTTCCTGATGAAGGGTGGAAGGATAATCTGGTCACTTGATCAGGTCAGTGCTGACCTTGATAGCCTCCGTGGCTCTACTGAACAGCTTGCCTTTGCTAAAAAACTGAATCTGGATGATATGCTCTTTAAATATGGGCTAAGGCTGAACTACACACTCCTTGCAGATATGAATTCTGCCCAGATCCCTGTAAATGTTGGAGAAGTGGGCGGACAATCCCAGATCCAGCTATTACCCTGGTTGTTTTATCCTGTATTTGTTCCTGTGTCTACTCATCCTCTGGTCAAGAATCTGGATGGGATACGTTCTGAGTTTCCGGGAACTATTGACCTTATTTCTGTGAAAGGTCTAAAGTCGGAAGTAATTCTTTCTTCATCGCCTTTTAACCGTTCTTTGGAAGTGCCGGTGTTGCTTTCTCTTCAAATGGTGGAGCAAGAGCCTGATCCTAAGCAGTTTCAGTCTGATCCAAAACCCTTTGGAGTGCTTCTGGAGGGAATATTTCCATCAAATTTCAAGAACCGACCTGTTCCTGCAGGTATTTCAGGGCCATTGACCCTTCCGGAAGTGGCTAAGCCCGGGAAAATGATTGTTCTTGCCGATGGAGATATCTTTAAAAATCAGATCAACAGTACGGATGGCTCATCTTATCCGCTGGGATTCGATCGTTTTACGAGAGAGCAGTATGCAAATAAGAATTTTCTGTTGAATGCTGCAGATTATCTGTATGATGACTCAGGTATTATTAGTTTGCGGAACAAAGAAATCAAACTCAGATTGCTTGACCGTGCAAAAATCCGTCAGGAAAAAATATTCTGGCAGTCCCTGAACATCGGATTACCACTGATATTGTTGATAGCTTGCGGTATTTTTCAACATTACTATCGCATCAGCAAGTATACACGTTAATTTGTATATTTTTGATCCTGAGTTCTACTGGTTAATACTGGTATTTAGCTCTTAACAGCTAATTAGGAACTACCAAAAAGCTTTACTATTATTGTTTTTCAGATATTTGAATATGAGATTTATAGTTTCAACATCGACCTTATTAAAACAGCTTCTGGCTGTCAATGGTGCATCCAGTAGCAGCACAGTATTGCCCATTCTGGAAAACTTTCTTTTTGAGATAAAGAATGGCATTTTAACTGTTTCTGCGACTGATCTGCAGACCAGCATGACTACTTCCTTATCGGTTGAATCAAAGGAAGATGGTAAAGTGGCAATTCCTTCAAAGATATTGCTTGAAACTTTAAAAACACTTCCGGATCAGCCCATTTCATTTTCTGTAGATGATAAAACATTTGCAATTGAAATCAGTGCCGGAGATGGTAAATACAAACTTAGCGGAGAGAATGGGGAAGATTTTCCTAAAATCCCAGTTGTTGAAAATCCATCTTCTGTAGCTATGCCTGCTTCTGTATTGTCTGAAGCTATAAATAAAACACTTTTTGCGGTTAGTGGAGACGAATTGCGGCCGGCAATGACTGGTGTATATTGTCAGTTAAGTCCCCAGCACATAACCTTTGTTGCAACCGATGCCCATAAACTGGTGAGATACCGCCGCCTGGATACAAAATCTGAATCTCCTGCTACTTTTATCCTGCCAAAGAAAGCTTTAACACTTTTAAAGGCATCGCTTCCTTCTGATGATGTTAGTGTTGCAGTCGAATACAATAATACTAGCGCATTTTTCAGATTCGGCAATATAAACCTCATTTGCAGGCTGATTGACGAGCGTTACCCTGATTATGAAGCAGTTATTCCTACTAATAATCCGAATAAACTCATTATTGACAGATCCCTTTTTCTGAACTGTCTGCGTCGTGTGGTGATTTTCGCAAACAAAACCACACATCAGGTAAGATTAAAAATTTCAGGCAGTGAGTTGAACATATCATCTGAAGACATCGATTTTGCAAATGAGGCACATGAACGTCTTTCCTGCCAATATGAAGGAGAGGATATGGAAATTGGTTTTAATGCTAAATTCCTGATAGAAATGCTGAATAATCTTGGCGGTGAAGAAGTTCTTCTTGAAATGAGCAGTCCGAATCGTGCCGGATTATTAATGCCACAGACACATGATGAGCAGGAAGAAGTCCTCATGCTGGTTATGCCTGTGATGCTGAACAATTATGCATAGATTTCTGAACAGTTTGATGTAAGCATAAGCTATTATTTATTGTTTTTAGTTAAATGGCCTGGTTCTTGAACCAGGCTATTTTTTTATAAAGCCAATTTGGCTTGATTGTAAACTAAAACATCGAATTATGAAAACATCAAATCAATTAAGCAAGTATCAATTTTCTGGTCTATTAACCGGGCTTGTTGTAGCCACAATGGTGCTAGGTTCCTGCAGTAAGGATGATAATGAACTTATTATTGAAGGACGGGCAAAGGTTATGATCGTGAATGCAGCCTCGGGTTCACCGGCTCAGGACTTTTACCTCGATAATTCGAAGGTAAATGCAGAGGCTGTTGCATATTCTCAAAGTACATCCTACATTTCAACTGATGCAGGTAATGGTAGAAAGGCTGAATTTAAGAACAACAGTAATGCAAGCATCAACTTTACAGGATATGTGGATTTGACTGCAAATGAAAATTACACCTTCTTTTACACAGGAAAAGCAGATGGATCCGGAAACAGCAGTGCGGTATTTAAGGATGAGCAGGCCAGTCCTTCTCCAAATAAGGCAAAGCTAAGATTTGTAAATCTTGCAGAGGGTTTAGCGAGTGCCAATTTAATGATTACAGGAGGATTGGTATTCGCATCGAATGTGGCTTTTGGGACTGCCTCAAGTTTCACTGAAGTTGATCCGGGCACATTCGCCTTGCAAACCGTTCTGGCAACCAGTACTTCAACTTCTGCCAATCTGGGCAGTTTTACCCTGCAGGCCGGAAAAATTTATACAATTTATACAAGCGGGTCTTTAACCGGAAGTGCACAAACAGCCATATCAGCAAAAATGTTAACGCATAATTAATCATACTTATGCAATTAAAATAGAAAACTCAGAGCCTTTGGCCTGAGTTTTCTATTTTTGTAAAAAAATACAGATATACATTGGAAATTATTCAACAGCTTATTGATTTCATACTTCATATCGATAAGCATTTAATAGAAATCGTTCAGGATTATCAAACCTGGACATACCTGATACTTTTTCTCATCATTTTTGCCGAAACCGGTTTTGTTGTCACTCCATTTTTGCCGGGTGATTCCTTATTATTTGCTGCCGGAGCAATCATTGCAAAGCCTGAGAGCGGATTGAATATATTCCTGATGTGTTTCCTGCTAATTATTGCAGCTATTCTTGGAGATCTTGTTAACTACCATATTGGAAATTACATTGGTCCGAAAGCTTTTAGCGGAAAAATCAAATTTCTTAAAAAAGAATACCTGGAGCAGACTCAGGCATTCTATGAGAAGCATGGTGGGAAGACCATTATTTATGCCCGATTTATACCAATTATAAGAACTTTTGCCCCTTTTGTTGCAGGAATCGGCACTATGAGCTATCTCAAATTTGCAACCTACAATATTACCGGTGGAGTTTTGTGGGTTACTTCATTTCTTTTCATCGGTTATTTCTTTGGCGGATTGCCGGTAATAAAGGACAATTTTACCTATGTCATATTCGGAATTATCATTCTGTCCGTTTTGCCTCCTGTGATAGAATTGATTCGGGAAAAGCGAAAAAATAAAGTCTGAATTATTGATTATTCTTTCTTCCGATACAGAAATACCTCATTAGGGTAAATTCTTTGTTTATTCCATTTACATCAAAATAAAACTTAAATACCTTGGAAATCATCAGCACTATTCTCGATTATATATTACACATTGATAAGCATCTGGTTAAAATTGTAAGTGATTACCGCACCTGGACCTATCTCATTATTTTCATGATCATTTTTGCAGAAACCGGTTTTGTGGTTACACCCTTTCTGCCAGGAGATTCACTGCTTTTCGCAGTTGGTGCACTTATTGCAAAAGGAGATACAGGCCTGAATATTTATACTATGGGTCTGCTCTTAATTGTCGCCGCTATTACCGGAAATACTGTTAATTATACCTTGGGAAATTTTCTTGGGCCTAAAGTCTTTAAGCCCGGCAACAGGATACTTAAGCTGGAATATTATGAAAAGACAAAGGATTATTTCAATAAGAAAGGTGGTAATATGTTGATATTCAGCAGGTTTATGCCTATCTTTAGAACTCTTGCCCCTTTTGTAGCTGGTGTAGGGAAAATGAAATTTGGGCCCTTTACATATTATAATGTTGTAGGCGGGGTACTATGGATCGTCAGTTTCCTTGGGATTGGATTTATCTTTGGGAATATCCCCCTTATTAAGAATAACTTTACCTATGTGATGCTGGTTATCATCGTTCTGACTATTTTGCCGGCAGTTATTGCAGCCTTCAAGGCTAAGAATAGCATAGAAGGTGGGGAACTTTAGTTTTCAGATCGGCCAATGATCCGGCCCAGACCGTATAGTTTTTCTGCTCGTTCTGCAGTCAGTTTTTCTTCTTCATTGAATTCCTTCTGCTGGAAGTTTCTCAGTTGGGGTTGTCCGGCATCTACCCAGGCAGAGAACCAGAAACTTCCGGTCATTAGTACAGATGCACGCATCTGATCTTCTACCATCCCTTTTAGAGCGGTATGATAGGCTCTTGCATATTCTTTTGAATACTGTCGTTCAACTCTATCCTTACGTTCACTGAATGAAAACTTCAGATCAGATGCCATACTTGTATTGAGTCTGGCCTCGACCAATAAGGTCGAATCGAGTAAGCTATGGCTATTTCTGACGATTTTCCAGGCTTCTTTTAAGGGGTTTTCCAGGTATTTTGCAGGGCCTGTAAGAAAATCGTATTCTGTTGAGAACAGCTCAGGAAGGCGGCTTTCCCAGAATCCGTGAATTCCTGTCTGCCCGCTTAGTTGTCCGTTATAATTTTCTGTGGTATGAAGAGGAACATGAGCATCCGAAACATAATGCCCCAAATCTGCCGAGAGTCGCAGGATCCGGATGGAATCACGTTCCCTGAAAGCTTTTACCAATGAGTAATAGGTTCTTTCAATTTGCCAGGGGACAATGCCGTTTTCAATGAGCCGTTTTGAAGTAAATTTTAATTCCGCAGCTGCCCATTTTTCAGGAATGCTGTCAAATGGATCTTTACCATAGCGGTCAGCATCGATAAAATGCCTGGGAGCTTCTGCGGTATCAGAATAACGGCGCTTATCGGCATCAACTGCATGCTCGGTAAGATACTGAATGTTGTTTTTGTAAAAGCGGATCATATCTGCGGGAAGTATAATAACCGCCATTCGATTGATCTGCTGGTGTGCAAAAAATCCCCATGAGGAACAGCTGATCCATACCATTATAGAAAGAAGTATAAGAAGTTTTTTCTTCACCTTGTGAGGATGTCTGAAAGGTCAGTTAAATTTCTGCTTTTTAATTCCGCAGATTTATAACAATTGATTGAACGGCTGGTAATTTGATTAACCGGTAGTAAAAAGATTATAATGGAGGGAATAGATGCATTTATTTGAGGTTTTTTATTTCCCGAATCAGAAATTCTTCTTTTTTTAATTTATGCTTTGTATTTTGAAATAATCGGCATATATTTGCAGTCCTTAAAAGAAGGACGGAATATTAAGCTTAAGAAATGGCAAATCATAAATCATCGATAAAAAGAATCAGATCAAACGCAGCTAAGCGTTTACGTAATCGCTATCAGGCGAAAACTACCAGATCCGCAATCAAAAGATTACGTATTACTACTGACAAATCTGAAGCAACTCCGCTTCTGAGCAAAGTGATCTCAATGCTTGATCGTTTGGCAAAAAAGAACATCATTCACAAGAACAAAGCTTCTAACAATAAGTCTAAACTGACAAAATTTGTTAACGGATTAAAATAGTCTTTGCAGATATTTGAAAAAAGGGGTACCGTTTAATCAGTACCCCTTTTTTGTTTTATACTGTTTCCATAAATTTAATTATGGAAACCTATGATCATAAAATAAGCATCAAGGCCTGGGCAGAAGAGGACCGTCCGAGGGAAAAACTTTCTAATCAGGGCAGAAGGAGTTTAAGTGATGCAGAGCTTATTGCTATTCTGATTGGATCAGGAAATGTGAATGAGAGTGCAGTAGAGCTTAGTAAGCGTATTCTTTACTTCTGCGACTATGATCTTAACCAGCTCGCCCGCCTTGGCATTGCCGAACTTTCAAGATTCAAAGGGATAGGAGAAGCTAAAGCCATTACCATCATTGCCGCCCTGGAGCTTGGCCGCCGTCGTAAGGATACAGTAAGTGCACAACTGGTTCAGGTTAATACAAGCATAGATGTTTATCAATCCATTGTATCTCAATATAAAGATCTTAATCATGAAGAGTTCTGGATTCTGCTTCTGAACCGTGCCAACAGGATCATGTCCAGACATTTGGTCAGTAAAGGCGGACAGGCCGGAACCATTGCCGATCCCAAGATCATTTTTAATATTGCCCTTGAGAATCATGCTGCTTCAGTTATTCTGACGCATAATCACCCTTCCGGAAACCTTAAACCCAGTCAGGCAGATCTCGAACTGACAAGGAAATTAAAGTCGGCAGGGCAGTTTTTGGATATCCCTGTTCTCGACCACCTGATCATTACCGATAATGGCTTTTTGAGTTTTGCTGATGAAGGTTTACTCGACTAATTTAATTTGAGGTCTGAAGTATGAGGTCAGATGTCAGAGGTCTGAGATCTGAGATCCGACCTCAGACCTCTGACATCCAACATCTGAATTCTGACATCTCATATCTCACATCTCAAATCTCTTACTATCTTTGACCTTTATTTTTTAGAACATGAAGATCTCTTATAAGTGGCTGCAGCAATTCATTCAAACAAGCAAAACTCCGGAAGAATTATCCCTTATTCTGACAAATATTGGATTGGAGGTGGAAAGCCTTGAAAAGGTTCAGACAGTTCCAGGCGGACTTGAAGGTTTGGTGATTGGCTATGTTAAGGAATGCACACAGCATCCCAATGCAGACCGGCTTAAAGTAACCAGGGTAGATGTTGGACAGGGAGAGGATCTTCAGATCGTTTGTGGGGCCAATAATGTGGCTGCCGGACAGAAGGTGGTTGTGGCAACAGTAAATACAACTGTTCACCCTACTACGGGCGAACCTTTTAAAATTAATAAATCAAAAATCCGGGGGGAGGTTTCAGAGGGTATGATCTGTGCAGAGGATGAGATTGGTTTAGGCCATGATCATGACGGAATTATGGAACTCAATGCGGATGCTATTATTGGGTCAGCAGCAAAAGATTATTTCAATCTTCAGGATGATTTTGTGTTCGAGATTGGATTAACTCCCAACAGAGCCGATGCGGCTTCCCATTTAGGGGTTGCACGTGATCTTGCTGCCTATCTCAAAATTCCGGTTATAATGCCTGATCTGTCGGGATTTAAAGTACAGAATCAGGATTTGAATATTCCGGTTATTGTTGAAGATATGGATGCATGTCCGCGTTATTCATCATTAAGCATCAGTGGAATAAGTATCAAGGAATCACCCGAATGGCTGAAAGATAAGCTGAATGCCATTGGTGTTCGTCCTATAAATAATGTGGTTGACGTGACCAATTTTGTTCTTCATGAACTCGGGCAACCCCTGCACGCTTTTGATGCGGATGCAATTAGTGGAAACAAAGTTCTGGTTAAGAAATTAACAGAAGGAAAAGTATTCCGGACACTGGATGATGTCGATCGGAAATTATCTGCAGATGATCTGATGATCTGCAATGCTGATGAGCCAATGTGTATTGCCGGAGTTTTTGGTGGAATATCCTCAGGGGTAAAGCAATCCACAACAAAAATATTCCTTGAAAGTGCCTGGTTCAACCCGGTTTCGGTAAGAAAAACATCTAAACGACATGGGTTAAAAACCGATGCATCTTTCAGATTTGAGCGTGGGACGGATCCGGATATGACAGTTACAGCAATCAAACGTGCTGCTATTCTGATTCAGGAACTGGCAGGCGGGCAAATATCTTCGGAGATTTCAGATATTTATCCATCCCCGGCAAAACCATTCGCTGTGGAGATATCTTTTAAGAATGTGAGCCGTTTGATAGGAAAGACAATACCAGCCGATGAGATTCGTGCTACGTTGTTGGGTTTAGGAATTAAAATCAATTCAGAAGATTCGGATGGAATGAAGCTGGAAGTTCCTGCTTATAAAGTCGATGTGACACGTGAGGTTGACATCATTGAGGAGATTCTGAGGATACATGGATACGATAATGTGGAGATTCCATCCCAGATCCGTGCCTCTCTGAATACGACCATAAAACCTGACAAGGAAGTTCTGCAAAATCAGATTGCCGACCTTTTGTCTGCAAATGGTTTTTTCGAGATCCTCAGTAATTCCCTGACTAAACTCAGCTATTCTGCCGATCCTGAGCGGGCGGTCAGAATATTGAATCCTTTAAGCAGTGATCTGGATGTGATGCGTCAGAGCCTCCTCTTTTCAGGACTTGAAGCCATAGCTTATAACCAGAACCGCAGAAATTCTGACCTCAAATTTTATGAATTTGGCAAGGTTTATAATCTTGATCAGGATGCTTACAAAGAGAACCAACGACTTTCTGTTTTTCTAAGCGGTTCAAAAAATGCTGAAAGCTGGAATTCAAAATCCGTTAATACAGGTTTTTATAATTTAAAGTCTGCAGTTGATCTGATAATTGCCAGATTAAATATAAAGGGATTAAGCTCAACGGAAACCACAAATCCGGAACTATCATCAGGAATCTCTTATCGTAAAGGTGAAAAGGTCCTTGTTGAATTTGGGACGGTTTCGAAAAGATCATTGAAAAAACTGGATATTATTTCTGATGTGTTTTATGCCGATTTTTATTGTGATTTGATTGTACGTTCAGTAAGAAACAATAAAATAAGCTATGCTGAGGTTTCGAAATTCCCTTCAGTTAGGAGGGATCTTTCCATGTTGCTGAATAAGGATATTAGCTTTGAGCAATTAAAACAGATTGCTCAGAAAACTGAAAAGGGCCTATTGAAAGAAGTTAATGTATTTGATGTTTACATGGGGGATAAGCTTCCTGAAGGCAAAAAGTCGTATGCTCTTAGCTTCCTTCTTCAGGATGAAGAAAAAACTTTAACTGACAAGCAAATTGACGCGATCATGCAAAAATTAATTATTAATTTCGAGAAGCAGGCTGGAGCGGAGATAAGAAAGTAAGTTGTAAGTTATAGGTTGTAAGTTTTAGGTTATAAGTTATAAGCCGGGAAATTTTAAGTCTGCTGGTTATGAACATATTCTTTATTTTTGTCTTTATTCAGTCCTGGTACTTAATTTTCCAGTTTTAATAGTTTTTTAAAACTTACAACCTAAAACTTACAACTCAAATGACAGTAACAGATCAGCTCAGTAAGGTAATAGATAAAACCAGCAGGTTAATTGACCTTTGCGCTGCTTTGCAGGAGGAGAATGATTTATTGAAACTTGAAAATGATTCTTTAAAACTGTCACTCGAAAGCCGTGATATAAAAAAAACTGAGCTCGAGGAAAAGCTTCGTGTAATGACCCTGGCACGTTCTTTAGAGGGTATTCAGCCAACTGAATTGGGCTTGAGTGAAAAAACTCTTGACATAAAGCAAAAAATTACCGAATTTGTACGCGAAATAGATAAGTGTATTGTATTGCTGAAAAAGTAATACTTAGTGAACTAAGCTCAAATGGGAGAAATCTCCATAAAAATAAATATTGCTGACAGAGTTTACCCCTTAAAGGTAAATATTGAAGAAGAGGAAATAATTAGAAGGGCAGCCAAAGTAATAAATGACCGCATAAAAGAATATCAGGACAATTATGCGGTTCGGGATAAACAGGATTTGTTATCAATGTGCGTATTGCATTACGCTACAACTACGCTGAAGGCGGAACGGAAAGTAATGCATGAAGATACGGATGTAACAGAAAAAGTTCATCAACTTGATCAGCTGCTGACAGATTTTTTTTCAAAGTAATATCGTTCTTTTTAACATAGAGCCATAAAGATTTAACCGCAGTTAAATTTTTGAGTTTCACTATTTTAAGCTTAACAATTCAGTATTAGAAGAGTTAAAAGGTAGATCATTTGCTTGCACCTGATCATGACCAAAACTCTAAACCTAATGAATGAAGCTTATACAGTACATGAGGCTTAAGATTTAGTTGCGGTTTTTTATTTAAAAAGAAATTATGGACATAATACAAATAGTGCTCTACGTTTTACTTGGTCTGGGTGCAGGAATAGTGATCGGGCGCTTTCTTTTAAGGAAGTTGTTCAGGAACCAGGAAATGGGTGCCCAGAATAAGGCAAAAAAGATTTTAAAGGATGCTGAAACAAATGCTGAAATCCTGAAAAAGGATAAACTTCTGGAAGCAAGAGAGAAATTTTTGCAAATGAAGGCAGAGCATGAGCAGGAAATCAACAGTAAGAACAATACGATCAATCAGAGGGAGAATTCGATCAAGCAGAAAGAACAGTCTATTAATCAAAAACTTGATAATCTGACGAAGAAAGAGGAGGAATTAGCAACAGTTAAAGGTAATCTGGAAAAACAGATTGAAATCGCTAAAAAGAAGCAGGAAGATGTTGATGCTTTGAAGAATCAACACATTCAGCAAATGGAAGCCATTGCCGGCTTGTCTGCAGAAGATGCAAAAAATCAACTGATTGATTCCCTTCGTGAAGAAGCCCGTACCCAGGCAATGATCCAGATCAAGGATATTGTTGATGAGGCTAAACTTACTGCAAATAAGGAAGCGAAAAAGGTAGTTATTCAAACCATTCAGCGTACAGCCACAGAAAGTGCGATAGAGAACACAGTTTCAATCTTCAATATCGAGAATGATGAGATTAAAGGTCGGGTTATCGGACGTGAAGGCCGTAACATTCGTGCACTTGAAGCTGCTACAGGAATTGAGATTATCGTTGACGATACTCCTGAGGCAATTATCCTTTCAGGATTTGATCCTGTAAGACGTGAAATAGCCCGCCTTGCCCTGCATCGTCTGGTAACTGATGGTCGTATCCATCCGGCCCGGATTGAAGAGGTAGTCGCCAAGACGAAAAAGCAAATTGAAGATGAGATTGTTGAAATAGGGGAGCGTACGGTAATTGATCTTGGTATCCATGGATTGCATCCAGAACTGATCAGGATGGTAGGCAGAATGCGCTATCGTTCCTCATATGGACAGAATTTATTACAGCATTCGCGTGAGGTTGCAAACTTCTGTGCGACAATGGCTGCAGAACTTGGTCTGAATGTGAAAATGGCTAAGCGTGCCGGATTACTGCATGATATTGGAAAGGTTCCTGATGATAATCCTGAATTGCCTCACGCAATTTTAGGAATGCAGCTGGCCGAAAAATATAAGGAACATCCTGAGGTTTGTAATGCAATAGGTGCCCACCACGATGAAGTTGAAATGACTTCGATGATATCACCTATTATTCAGGCTTGTGATGCGATTTCAGGTGCAAGGCCGGGAGCAAGAAGGGAAGTGGTAGAAAGTTATATCAGACGTCTGAAAGAACTTGAGTCGCTTGCATTATCTTATCCGGGTGTTGAGAAAACATTTGCGATTCAGGCAGGAAGGGAATTGCGTGTGGTGGTTGAAAGTGAACGGATCAGTGATGCGGCTGCTGAGATTTTGGCTGCTGATATTTCAAACCGAATTCAAACAGAAATGACTTACCCCGGACAGATCAAAGTGACTGTTATTCGTGAAACACGTTCGGTTTCTTATGCTAAGTAATTGCAAGTGATAAGTTGTAAGTAATAAGTTGCAAGTTGTACCTAAAACTTATAACTTACTACTTACAACCTACAACTCCTTCCTGATATGCAAAAACAAACTCAGCCCCGTAAGGTGGATGTCTACTTTGATAAGTATTCAGAGAGTCATCAGAATCATACCAATGAAATTATTCACTGGATATGCGTTCCCCTGATTGTATTCAGCCTCTTTGGTTTAATATGGGCAATTCCATTTCCTCATTTGGAATTTCTGGGCAGATACAATGGCTATGTTAACTTTGCGTCTTTTTTGATTGCCTTTTCTATCTATTTTTATTATAAGCTCTCTCCGGTATTATCCTATGCGATGCTACTCATTATAATGATCTTTTCTGCCGGTATTGTGAGCCTTGAGAAGCTGCAAAAGAATTCAGGCTGGCCTGAAATGTGGCAGGTATGCCTCGCAATATTTGTGCTTGCCTGGATCGGACAATTCATCGGCCATAAGATTGAAGGTAAGAAGCCTTCATTTCTCGATGATGTGAAATTCCTGCTCATCGGACCAATATGGTTGCTTCACTTCATATTTAAGAAAGCGAATATTCCCTATTGACTATTCCCAATTTACCATTTACCATTCCCTATTCCCCATTTCTTATTCCCCCAACAATCAGCAGCATCCACCACCTTGTGTGCAGCATGCTGTCTTCGTATTTTCTTTCAACTGTTCAGCCGGTATGCCACATTTATCTTGTGCCAGACAATTGGTATGCTTTGATAAAAGCACAAAATTGCTGCCTTTAAATCCAAGTTCATATTTCCCGATGGTTTCACTCTGATATTCAACCTCAATCTCCAGATCCTCCATTCCCAATACTTTTTCGGAAAGTGCAATGATATTTAATAATTTTTGCGGCTTTAACCGGTGCTCAAAATCATTCGCATCCCATAATTGAAAGTTAGCTACTTTTTCATTCCTGACCGTACCTCCGCAGTCAATAAAATTTTTGCTTACAATTCCAACTTCTGTAACATGGAAGTGTTCTGGTACAAAGCCCCCGTTTTCTATTTCGAACGATACTGTTTCAACTGAGCTTAAATGCTTTTTAATTTCTGATAGTTTCATCGCTGTGGTGTTAAATGTTAATTATAATATATATCGCAATATTACGATTAATATTTTACATTTTTAAATTTATTTGATTCAAATAGGTTAATTAAGGCAGTGGAAACGATTGTCTGAAATAGCTTAACATTGAGTTAACAAACTTAACATAGAATTGATTTATTGGTTAATCACACTTAATATTAATGCAATCATGAGTTAACACTGGCGTAATACTTTTGTAGAAATTAAAACGCAACAAAGTGAAACACAACGTTCTTGTTAGAATCTTAAGCATCAGTCTACTATTAATTTTAGGTACATTAAGTACTTTTAGTCAGCAGACTGGGAAAATTTCAGGTAAAGTAACTGATTCAAAATCCGGTGAAACATTAATTGGTTTAACTGTTAAAATTACCGGGGCCACTTTAGGGGCATCTACAGATATTGAAGGCAGATACACTCTGGGGAATCTTAATCCAGGGAAATATAGTCTAAGCTTCTCTTATATAGGATATCAGTCTAAGAATATTACTGATATTGAAGTACAGGCGGGTAAAACCACAACTCTTGATGTTATTATGGAAGAGGCAAGTTCTCTTGCACTCGAAGAAGTGGTTATCACTGCAACTGTTAGACAGGAAAGCATCAGTGCCTTATATGCACAGCAAAAGAATAGCATTAGTATATCAAGTGGTATTACCTCAGAACTGATCAAAAGAACACCTGACCGCAATACCTCAGAGGTGTTGAAACGTGTGAGTGGAGCAAGTATTCAGGATAATAAATTTGTGATAATCAGAGGGCTTGCCGACAGATATAATTCATCTATTTTAAATAATGCGGTATTGCCTTCATCTGAGCCCGACAGAAAGGCTTTTTCCTTTGATATCATTCCTGCCAATTTAATTGACAGGATCGTGGTTAATAAAACAGCTTCTGCGGATCTTCCCGGTGATTTTGCCGGCGGTGTGATTCAGGTGATCACCCGTGATGTTCCTGAAGAGAACTTCCTGAACGCTTCGGTTAGTTTTGGTTACAACAATCAGTCAACATTTAAAGATTTTACTTCCAATGCCCGGAATAAGTATGATTTCCTTGGTTTTGATGATGGCAGCCGTAAGCTTCCGGCAGGTTTCCCGGGTTCATTTCAGGCTTATAACCCATTGTCTAATGCAGATAAGGCAAAATATTCCGTACAAGTAAAGAATTCATATCCGGAAGTTAGTCAAATGGCTATCCCTTCCCAGAACCATCAGTTAACCTGGGGTAAGAGGAAGGAACTTAAGAATGGAGCATCTTTCGGGAATGTAGTTTCACTGAGTTATCGGAATTCTCAAAACAATGCTTTCGGTGAAAGAAAGGATTATGAGTTCTCTGGAACTCCTTTCTATGAATATTCTGAAAATGTTTCAAAATACAGTAGCAATCTTGGTGCACTTGCCAATTTTGCATATATCAAAGGGGGAAACAAGATTGCCTTTAAGAATATGTACAATCGCTCATTTGAGGATAATTATACAGCAAGAACCGGATTTACAACAGATAACATTCAGGATGTACGAGTTAATAACTCAGATTTGACTACAAAAAGCCTTTTAAATTCACAGTTAGAAGGAGATCATCAGTTAGGTAAAAAGCAAGTTAAGTTAACCTGGAATTTGAATTATGCGCGGGTAGAACGCGATCAGCCTGATCAGCGTTCTATGGATTATCGCCGTTCATTAGGTTCACAAGAGCCATTCCGATTGATCGATAGAAATACAAGAAGGTTATTCTCAAATCTGGAAGAAGATACCTATGGTGCTCAGGCAGCTGTGTCAATTCCGGTAAAGTTGTTCGAACAGCAATCGACCTTTAAGATTGGAGCCTTGAAACAATTCAAGCAGCGTGATTTTAATGCCCGTATCTTCAATTATCAATTCGTAGGACCTTCTGTTTTCGAAAAATCTTATACCAGCCTTCCAAAGGATGAGATCTTTTCACCAGCAAATATTAACGAGAACGGATTTATTTTAAGTGAATTCACCAATAATACCGATAGTTACGATGCCAGTTCAGACCTGAATGCAGGATTTCTGATGATGGATAATAAGTTTGG
>CAYJAM010000021.1:0-14658 GCA_964367725.1 uncultured Sphingobacterium sp.
TCTATTAAGCGGGCATGAGGCAGCCATTAATGAATGGAGGCATGAGCAGGCTCTGGAGCGGACTAAAAAGCGTCGTCCCGATTTGCTTGAATAAAATATCTCTTCAAATCCTTAAAAGCCCGGAGCAGATAAATAAAAATGGAAAAAATATCAGCACAAACTTTTTTAAGTAAAAAATTTTTCCTAATATTGCACTCCGATTTTTACGGGCTAAAAATCGAATTAAGAGCTTAAAATCATGGATTTAGTAAAATTTGTTGAAGAGCAGGCTGCAGTTAAAAAGCAAGTTCCTGCATTCAAGGCTGGTGATACAGTTAGTGTTCACTATAAAATTCGCGAAGGAAATAAAGAACGTATCCAGATCTATCAGGGTGTTGTTATCCAGCGTAATAGTGTTGGTGTGAATGAAACTTTTACTGTACGTAAAATGTCAAACGGAGTAGGTGTAGAGCGTATCTTCCCTGTTAATTCTCCTAACATCGATAAAATTGACGTAAATAGTCATGGAAAAGTTCGCAGAGCGAAATTGTTCTACCTGCGTGAACTAACCGGTAAGGCTGCTCGTATCAAGTCTAAAAGAGTGTAATTTTTTTATAGGTTTATTGCCTCCCGGATTATCTCCGGGAGGCTTTTTTGTTTGTAAGCATTTTTAATGCTATATAAAAGGCCAACATTAATTATATCCGGCTTTATTCCCTTATTTTTAAAGGAAAGGGAATATCAATTTGCTCATTAACTCATTCTCTCATTTGCTAATTTATATATCATGAATTCCGAGTTTCTTGAACAAATATTTTTTGGAAACAGCCTCAGAAACTACCTTTATTTTTCTGCTATCCTGCTTTTGGGATTATTGTTTAAGCGAGTGTTCTCAAGATTACTGAACAGACTAATGTTCATGTTATTCAAGAGGATTGAGCCTGATACAGAACCAAAAGTTTTTATAGAGATGCTCTTAAAACCTGTTGAGTTTCTCATTATTCTTGTTATTATCTATCTATCTGTCAATCAGTTAGATTATCCCTTAAATGAGGTAATATTCAGGAGGACAAACCTCATCAATAATGTACCAACCCTTTATGAGTTAAAGGTAGTTCAGGTTGTTGACAAGCTTTTTTTACTACTTTTTATAGTTTCAGCCTTCTGGATCCTGTTAAGAATTATTGATTTTGTTGCTCATGTATTTAAATATAAGGCTTCATTAACCTTATCCAAATCGGATGATCAGATGGTTCCTTTTGTAAAGGAACTCTCAAAAATTGTCACTGTAATTTTTGCCTTTTTCGTTGTACTGGGCTCTGTATTTAACCTCAATGTTGCAACAATCATAGCCGGTTTGGGTATTGGAGGTATTGCGGTGGCTCTCGCAGCTCAGGATAGCCTTCAGAACCTTCTTGGATCATTTACTATTTTTGCCGACAAGCCTTTCCTGGTTGGCGATCTGATCCGGGTCGATAAGTATGAAGGTACTGTTGAGAAAGTTGGATTTAGAAGTACTGTAATCCGCACCCTTGACAAAACCCTGGTGATTATCCCAAATAAGAAGATGGTCGACAGTCCACTCGAAAATTTAAGTCTTCGAAACCTCCGGCGTATGAAATTCAATATCGGACTCAGATATGATACCTCCGCAGAAGTGATGAGGAAGATTTCTGAGGAGGTGCAAAAGGTCGTAAATGATCATCCGGCAACCAGTGATGATACCCTTGTTACTTTTGATTCTTTTGGCGATTCTTCTTTGAATATACAGGTTCTGTATTTTATTCAGATCGTTGATTACAATGAGTATATGCGTATTCGTCAGGATCTGAATTATAAGATCATGGCAATTGTGGCGGAGAATGGAGCTGATTTTGCATTCCCATCGCAAACTGTTTTTCACGAATATGTCGGTGAGAAGCCTCCTGGTGGAGCCGCGATAGTTTAATAGATCCTTTGTGATCTGATTATGGATATACCCGGCTTTAATAGCAGTTTCTGATGTTCTTAAACCCGATTGTAGCGGATACCGGCCTGTGATTAAGGCCTGTGGGGGTATGAACGGAAAGCGGGGCTTTCTTTCAAATATGCAGAACAGTATCTTTTCTACAGAGACAGAACTTAATTACTCCACAGAAATGAATCTAAACTCATTTTATAAAATTAATGGAATAAAAAAAACCGGCCTGAATAAGACCGGTTCTCTATTTTTTATTGAAATTAATTCTTTTTCTCAGGTGCTTTGGTATCTTTTTCGGCAGTTTTAGATTTGCAGCAGCTCATTTTGCAATCCTTACCACACATTTTACTTTCTTTTTTATCTGCTGGTTTTGTATTTTGTTTTGGCTGGTCCTGAGCACTTAGAGATAATGTTCCTGCAAGGAACGCAATTGCTAAAAATCCTGATAACTTTTTCATGTTTATATTGGTTAAATTATTTCTTTAAATGAGCCAGAACGGTGATTCCACCTTTTACTACTTCTCCCAATCCGACTTTAATCTCTGTTCCCAAAGGTAAGAAAACGTCAACTCTTGAACCAAATTTTATAAAGCCGAACTCCTCTCCCTGTTCTGCCGGCTGACCTTCTTTAGAGTAGCATACAATTCTTCTTGCCAGTGCGCCAGCTATTTGACGGAACAAAACAGATACTCCCTGATTATTTTCAATAACTACTGTCGTACGTTCATTTTCTGTAGATGATTTTGGATGCCATGCTACCAGAAATTTACCGGGATGATATTTGAAGTATTTTACGATTCCTGAAATTGGATTTCTGTTCACATGAACATTTATTGGCGACATAAATACAGATACCTGGATTCTTCTATCTTTTAAATATTCTGATTCTTCAGTTTCCTCAATGACCACAACCTTGCCATCTGCTGGACAAATTACATGATTATCATTCTTTAAAACCTCAATATAAGGGTTTCTGAAGAACTGAAGGATAATAGTAAACAAGGCAAAAGAAAGGATGTAAATGATCCAGCGGAACCACAGGGTTTCGGGAAGAAGAAAGTTAACAACAGCATTTAAGACAAATATAAATAGAATACAAAGTGCTATTGATGTATAGCCCTCTTTGTGAATGGTCATTTTTTTGTAGCTCATTTCGTTACGAAATTACGATTTTAGATTTAAAAGGGCTTTTGATTTATTTAATTTCCGAGGTTGATACCGCTCTGTAAATATCATTGAGGTTTCTTCCCAGGCCATTGTAATCAAGTCCAAAACCAACCACAAAGTCATCGGGAATTTCAAAACCTACATAGCAAATCTCATCAAATTTTGATTTTAATGATTTAGGCTTCATCAACAGGGTACATACATTAATTGAAGCAGGTTTCTCTTTATAAATCATATCCAGCAAATAACGAAGCGTTTTTCCGCTATCAACGATATCTTCTACAAGTATTACATCTCTGTCTTTCAATGACATTTGCAGGCCCATCTCTTCTTTAATTTTTCCGCTGCTTTTATCACCTTTATAAGATGATACTTTCACAAAAGTTACCTCAGATGCAATGTTGATCTCCTTCATCAGATCTGCGAGGAAAATGAAGCTCCCATTTAATACGCCAACAAATACCGGTGTCCGGTTTTCAAAATCTACATTTAACTGGATACCCAATAAACGGATTCGCTTTTCGATCTGATCCAATTCCAGCATCAGTTCAAAATTCTTCTCATCAATTTCTATCCTCATGGTATAAATTTAGATATAAGGGTTTTATTATTGATTTTTATTTTTTGAATCCCGCTCATTTTTTCGCTGCTCCCTTCTTTCTTTCCGGCTAGGAGTATTTATTACACTTGTGTCTCTGGGTGTTATTTTTAACTTATTAAGTTCTTTAACATGTACAGTATCCAGGCGTTTTCTGCCAAAGATCTCCTGAAGGAATGTTTCCTTATCTTCTATTTCATCATCAATAAGCAGGCTATCTACAATAAGCGAGTCGGCGAGTGGTATTCCTGCTCTCAGACTTTCCTTCAGCCTGACATTCCAGAATCCATAGCCAGTACTATCCGCTGCTGTCATGCCCCTTCTGGCCATAATTCCACCAATAAAATTGAAATAAGAAGAAAGGCCGGATCTTAAGCTGCCATCACCTTCAAACCTGTAAAGTCCTGATTTTGGCCTTGGAACGATGCTTGCCAGGAAAATTCCTTCACCAAGACTGAGTTCTGAAGGGTGCTTATTAAAATAGTACCTGGAAGCTTCGCCAATCCCATATACATTTCTTCCCCACTCAATCAGGTTAAGATAGGTTTCAAACATTCTTTGCTTGGTTGAAAGCTTGCCGCTTTCCATGATCCACACGATCAGGATCTCTTCGATCTTTCTGGCCAGGGTTTTTTGCCGGTTCAGATAAACATTCTTCGCAAGCTGCATGGAGATGGTACTTCCCCCTCTTTTAAAAGCCTTTGCCTTAAAATTAGTTATTATTGAACTTCGGATGGAGGCCTCAACAAAACCATTATGACTAAAAAAAGAGGGATCTTCTGCAGTAAGTAAGGCATTTTTTAAATTTGGACTGATCTGATCAATTGGTACAAAATTCGGGTTCTCCGGTCCGATAATTATATCCCGCATTGGTTTCCCATATTCATAAGGGGTATAAACGAAGGTGCTGTTGATCTTTTGGAGATTGGTTTTACCCCATTTTAGAACTTTGAATCCCTCATTCCTTAATCTTGAATTAAAAATGACACTATCCGGATTTTGAGAATCAAGATGAAAATCCAGGTCGTACTGCAGTTTACCACTGACCTGAATTCCTTCAAGTGATTCGAAGAGACCTTTAGGAAAGGAATTCATTAACTCTTGTGCGTCAAGCTCTTCTGTATGAAGCTTCAGTTCATAAATTTTAGATGGGCTGAGTGTATATTTTAAGAAGGGATGAATCTGAATATTCTTGAGATGAAAAGTAGAAGTGCTGTCAATCGCAACAAAATTCTTCCCAAAAACCATGTCTGCATCAAGAGAAGCATCCGGAACAATTATATCATTGCCTGCAATCCTTGAATGATTGACCAGGAGGTTTTTAACCCTCCATGAGCCGTTAACTTCCAGTTGACTTCCGCTTCGGTTAACACCTCTCATCTCGGTCATTGCGGTATCGAAGTTCAGTTTGAGTCCGAATCTTTTCTCGAGATAGGGTAGTTCCACTTTTTTATTATCAGCAAAAAGCTTCAGATCCAGTTGTTTATCTCCGGGATCTACAGTTCCTTCCACATGCCAGACCGACTCATTTCCATTTATCAATATGGTTGAATTCACATCTCCACCGTCAATAGTTGCAATCCTTGTGAATAAACTGACCGAGCCCGAATCATCCCTGAATTTAATTTCAAAATCCCTGATATCCATGTCGTCCGGGATTTTGTATAATAATTGGTTTATGAGGCTGTTCGCAAGCCTTCCAAGATCCATTTCAGTCTTTTCTTCAGGTTCCTCCGTTTTCTTCTTCCTGAAAATAAAATCATAATTACTCAGCGAATCTTTTTTTACCAGATTGATTATTCCCCGGTCGAGTTTGATTTCTGAAAGCTTGATATCTCCAAAGAGTAATGGGAATAGCTTGACACCTACTCTGAAGTTAAGTATTCGGGCCAGGCTATCACGGCCACGCGGCACCACAGTAATATTCTTAAAACTGACACTACTTAAGCCAACGAAGCCTGCACTTTCTATTTTAAGTTCCAGATCGTACTCTTTATCGGCCTTGCTGATCGCTTTCTTAATGGCGCTGCTAAGTAATTCCTCACGTTTTGTAAATGCAATGGTGCCAGCAATCAATACCAGTCCAAAAAAGCTGATAGATGCAACACGGATAATTTTATGATATTTTTCGGGTATCTGCATGGGCTGAATTCTCCACTAAATTGAAAGATAAGGTATTTAAGTTTGAATCACCGGGATTACAGGTCAGTTCACTGTAAAAACCTCAAACCTATAGCAATAAGCTTTCCGCTTTTAGTAGATTTGCGATAAACTTAGTAAAAATATTTTCTCCTTTACATTCAAAAATGATCACACAGGAACAGGTATATAATGCATTGCGTCATGTTGAGGATCCGGATCTTAAAAAAGATCTGGTGAGTCTGAACATGATTGAAGATCTAAAAATCGACGGAAATAAGCTTAGCTTTTCTGTAGTTCTGACCACTCCGGCCTGTCCGATGAAAGCTATGCTTGAAAATGCCTGTAAGAATGCAATCCGGCATTTTGTGAGTAAGGATGTTGAATTGTCTATTAATATGACCTCCCGGGTAACCAGCCGGCCTGACCGAACCCTGGCAGGCATTAAAAATATAATTGTTGTTGCTTCGGGTAAGGGGGGTGTAGGAAAGTCAACAGTTGCGGTTAATCTGGCTCTGGGTCTTGCAAAGAAAGGTGCCAGTGTCGGACTTATCGATGCAGATATTTACGGACCCTCGGTTCCGATCATGTTTGGTGTAGAAGACGCCCGTCCGAAGGCATCTCAAAATGCAGCAGGCCAAACAAGAATTGAACCTATTGAAAAATACGGAATAAAATTATTGTCGATAGGATTCTTCACTGATCCCAATCAACCTGTGCCGTGGCGCGGACCAATGGTATCAACGGCAGTTAAGCAGTTGTTTAATGATGCCGACTGGGGTGAGCTGGATTATCTGGTTGTTGACCTTCCTCCGGGTACTGGTGATATTCACATTACCGTTTCACAGGGCTTCCCGATAACAGGAGCAGTGATTGTAACTACCCCTCAGAATGTGGCACTTGCTGACGCGCGTAAGGGTGTTGGTATGTTCCTGATGGATTCTATTAAGATTCCTTTGATCGGTGTGGTTGAAAATATGTCATATTTCACGCCTGCCGAACTACCGGAGAATAAGTACTATATTTTTGGAAAGAATGGTGGAAAGGCACTTGCCGAACAGTTTAATGCACCTTTTTTGGGAGAAATACCTTTGGTGAAGAGCATCAGTGATGCTGGAGATGTTGGGAAACCGGTTATTCTGGAAGATGATAATATTCTGGGTCCGGTATTCATGCAGATCGCAGAAAGGGTAGCTCAGCAGGTAGCTATTCTGAATGCTGCCAAATAGCATTTTTTATTTTTTTTGTATCTTTATATAAATACTATATCATGGATTTGTTGAAAAGAGTTGAAATTGCATTAGACACTATCCGACCATATCTTGAAACAGATGGCGGTAACGTATCAATTGAGGAAATTACTTCTGAAAATATTGTACGATTGCGTCTTTTAGGTTCATGTGGCTCTTGCCCGATGAGTATTATGACACTTAAGGCAGGAATTGAGCAGGCAATTAAAAGGGCGGTTCCTGAAATTACGGCTGTTGAAGCAGTGAACCTGACAGAGATTGATGATCCTGCTGCTGTATTACCTGAAAGGCTACAATGATAACAGGTTCTTTTCTGTAAAAATTGTATGATTTAACATAATTTAACACTGCTGAGGTACGATTTTATTAACTTTGAACGATGCGCAACTGCTTATTCCTTATTTGCTTATTATGCAGTCTCTCCGGGTTTTCTCAAGTCAGAGAGCGGAAGATCGTGCAGTTCTCAGGGATAATTGTGAACCGTGATAGTAACACGGTTGTGCCTTATGTAACCATTACAAACCTGACCGGAAGAGATCAGTTTTATTCAGCGAATTATAAAGGATATTTTTCATTTGTTGCCCATGAAGGGGACACACTGGCTTTTACGGCTGTGGGATACAGACGTGAAGCATTAATTATACCGAGTGGTCTGGCGGATAGTAAGTATACCATACTGATGAAAATGCAGCAGGAATCAATTAATCTTCCTGGTGTAAGGGTTTATCCCTGGGCAAGTACAGATGAATTCAAAAAGGAATTCATGACCATGAAATTTGCCGATGATGATCTCGAAATAGCCAAAAAGAATCTTAGTCGTGAGAGCCTGGCTTCTATGATTGCTACACTGCCCCGTGATGGAGC
Organism: uncultured Sphingobacterium sp.; assembly: GCA_964367725.1. Lineage (GTDB taxonomy): Bacteria > Bacteroidota > Bacteroidia > Sphingobacteriales > Sphingobacteriaceae > Daejeonella. The sequence continues at coordinate 7,958 of CAYJAM010000021.1, forward strand.
AGAAATGCAGAGTTTCAATTTTCAGAATAACCACAACCGACTCGTTAATAAAAATATCAACCAGCGCTTAGCTAATCCATTGCTGAACCCTTTTGCCTGGGGTGCTCTAATTCAGCAAATTATGCAGGGGGATAGGAGTAGAGACCAGTAAATTCTAATTGTGCTGAAGATGAAGCTTATTTGTGCTGAAAGTTAAAAGCATAAAGCTAAAAGCAGTAAGATTAGTTGAGACCCGATAGCTATCGGGTGGAGAATGGAGAGTTGAGAATTAATGAACCCTATGGTTAATTGTGAGGTTTTGAAGCCAGAATAATCCTAAAATCCTACAATCCTTTAATCCTAGTATCCTATCATCCTAATCTCCTAATCTCCTACCTTCTTCCCTTCTTTAACGCAGGAAACTTCATTTTATATTCCACCTTCACAATTCCTTTTGAAATGGAGCTGAGCTTATTGTTAAGCATGGCTTTACGAAGGGGACTCAATTTATCGACAAAGAGCTTGCCTTCGATGTGATCGTATTCATGCTGGATGATACGGGCAGCCAATCCTTTGTAGGTTTCCTCATAGTGCTTCCAGTTTTCATCATAATAGGAAATGGTCAGGCTTTCATGTCTGTCAATATCTTCACGTATATCTGGGATACTGAGACAACCTTCATTAAATGACCATTTATTCCCACTTTCTTCAATGATTTTAGCATTGATAAAAGTTTTCTTAAAATCTTTTAAAGCGGGTTCATCTTCGGCAAATGAGGTGGCATCTACTACAAAAAGGCGAATCGATAAGCCAACCTGCGGTGCTGCAAGTCCGACCCCATGAGCGCCATACATGGTCTCGAACATATTCTCAATAAGATTGTTCAATTCAGGATAATCTTTTGTGATTTCTGTTCCTTTCTTACGTAAAACGGAATCTCCGTAGGCGATGATGGGCAATTTCATTTTGCAAAAATAGCCTTCTTTCACCTATATAGCAAATTTCTATGCTTAGGGCAGGTTTAACAAAGGTTTTATGGTTGGAAGAATTTATTAATCCATATGAAACATCATCTCCAAAGGCCTGCTTACAGGGGAATTATCCTCGTTTGTATCCATGATATCGGCCATATATGCCCACCATTTCTTAACGATTTCAGTTTTTCTGAGATCCTGTGAGCTATTATTACCGGATAATGTTTGAACGGCAAAAAGGATATTGGTTTCTTCATCCAGAAAGATGGAGTAATTACTGATTCCAGCATCAGTTAAAAGAGTGCTGAGTTCTGGCCAGATTAGATCGTGACGGCGTTTATACTCTTCTTTAAAGCCCGGTTTTAGTTTCATTTTAAAGGAAACAATATTGTTCATGCTGATTTATTTTGCTGAATAAAATTTCAATTCGATCAGGTCTGTAGGGATATTCTTATTACCAAAACTATGATGAATTGCCAGTGCGGCACCCATTGCGGTCGACTGTGCCATTGAAGCAGCAAAGACTTCCATCCCGGGAAAAACAATTGACAAAAGATTCATGTATATCGAGTTTTTACTGAAGCCCCCATCCACAAAAATTCGTTTGACATCTGAACCTTCTATGACCAGCCCGCTGGATATTTTTTGTTGTTTGATGATATGAATCATCAGCCGATGATAAGCCTCTTTATCTGATGAATAGGATGCGAGATCATTTCCTGAGTAAACCTCTTCCTGATCTAAAAGATCTAAAAATGCAGAATCAAAATTCATCTGCTCATATCGTGATTTTGGCTCAGAAAAGTACCGGGAAATTCTGTTCAGTTCCTGATCATGCTCATTTCCTGCAAACAGACGGGATGCCTTGACGGGTTTACCCTCATAATGTAGGTAGCAAAGGCAATCTGATTCAAGTTCAAAAGTACTTAAGGGACTCGCATTAAAAGGGTTTAAACTGATGCACCAGGTACCTGTTGAAATGAGCAAAAATGGTTCTTTAAAATTGACCAGATATGGAATCAATGCTGCTGAACTGTCATGCAATCCGATACCCACATCAAAACTATGTCCTTCAAAATTTGTTTTCATTACCGAATCTGAAGGTAAAATGGGCGCGAGTTTATCGATCAAGCCCTCATTCTCAAGCCAGTGATGGTAATTGTTTTTGCGAAAATCCCAGAGATTGGTGTGGCAACCGATACTGGTAATGTCTGAACAGCTTTTTCCACTGATCAGGAAACTCAGATATTGAGGTAAATGTAAAGCGTATTTGATCCGGTTCAATAATTCATGACGCTCATATTTGATGCGGTAGAGCTGCATGCCCGAATTCAGGCTTCCAAGTACCGGTGATGCGGTTTCTTTTGCAAATTCAGTCCTGCCTCCATAGGAAGAATAAAATTGCTCCAGCAGCTCCTCAGGATAAGGTTTCAGGTAATTGTATAATGGGCTGAGGGGCTTTCCGGATTCATCGATATAAACGAAACTGGCTCCATAAGCAGTGAAGTTAAGTCCTTTTAAATAAAACTGGGATTTGGAAAGAACTGTGCGAAGTGATTCGAACACAAAATTGTTCAGTTTCTCCAGGTCATCACAGGGAAATCCATCTTCATCTTTGCTTTCGGCAAACTGATCAGCATGTTCAAAAACGATCTTAAGCTGCTCATCAAAGAGGAGCAGTTTTTTGTTCGTTTTCCCGATATCAAATATGGCAATTACCGGTAGCTGCATGTGCTCATTTATTTCCTGATTCAATTTAGATTATAAACCTGTCGCAGCAGTCTCCATTCCTCTTTCACTGATCAGTTCAGCACGAACATTAAGTTCACGAAATAATCCGATCGGGTTTAATGCTCCTCCAGAACGCAGGCGTGCCTCTGCGACCAATGGCCTTACATCCGTACGGAAACTATCCTGTAAAATTTCCTGGGCACGGGCCACATCGTTTTTCAATTGGGCTTCCCTGAGCGCTTTCCGATCTACATGCAATGCCTGAGTATAGGCGATCATTATTGCTTCAACAGATTGTAAAAGATCTTCAAGCGGATCTTTGACATTATGCGAAGCATCGATCATCCATCCAAGATCAGTAGCATGATTCATTTTACGATCATCCATACCCTCAATCAGCTCATTGAAGATCAGAAATAACTGGTAAGGCTTGATACTGCCGGCAGTTAGGTCGTCATCCCCATATTTGGAATCATTAAAGTGAAAACCTCCCAGTTTTCCTTCCATTAAGAGCAGGGAAACGATCTGCTCAATATTCGCATTGGGTAAGTGATGACCCAAATCAACCAATGTATATGCTTTTGGTCCTAATTTGCTGGCATATAAAAGGGATTGCCCCCAGTCGCCAACGGTAGTTGAATAGAAATTTGGCTCGAAAGCCTTGTATTCTACAAACATCTTCCAATCGCTTGGCAAAGCAGCATAAATTTCTTTCAAACTCTCCAGCGTATTTTGAAAAGCAGTTCTGAAATTTAACTGACCCGGAAAGCAGGAACCATCAGCCAGCCAAACAGTTAATGATTTAGAACCCAGTTCGATGCCATGTTTGATTACCTCAATATTATGGTCAATAGCCTGCTTGCGAACAGCCGGATCTACATGCTGCAGTGAACCATATTTATAACTTTTCTCCTGCCCCTTCTGATCCTGAAAAGTATTGGAATTCATTGCATCAAAGCGCAACTCATGTTCATTTGCAAGATCCCGGATTGCCTGATAATCTTTGGGAATATCCCAGGGAATATGCAGTGAAATCGCATTTCCTGATCGATTCAGTTTATGCATCAAACCTACATCTTCAATCTTTTCTTCCAGATTTCTGGGTTCACCACCTCCGGCAAATCTTCCGAAGCGGGTACCGCCATTGCCCAAAGCCCAGCTTGGAATGGCAATCTGAAAATCAATTAATTTTGATATAATAGATTCACTGTCACTGATTTGCGTTCTTAAAAACTCAAACTTTGATTTGTGAATTTCTGCTGATTTTTGATTGTGCTGAGCAATTATGTGGTCGTCAAGCTTCATGATTTCTAATTATTAATGCTTATCTCACAAAAGCCATTGCGACACCACCATCTACATTCAGGACATTTCCTGTTGATTTGCTGAGCAATCCTCCCACAAATGCGTAGCATGCGTTGGCAATATCTTCGGGTAAAATGGTTTCATTTAGCAGGGTACGTTTTGCATAAAATGCCGGGAGTTCAGCCACAGTAACGCCATAAGCTTTGGCTCTTCCTTCGGCCCATGCACCTTCCCAGATCTTACTGTCGGCAATTACTGCATCCGGATTAACCACATTGACCCGAATCTTATCCGGACCGAGTTCTGCAGCATTCAAACGACTAAGGTGCAGTTGAGCAGCTTTTGCAGAACCATAGCCGGCATTATTCGGACCAGATACCAATGCGTTTTTACTTACAATATTGAGAATATCGCCGCCCATATCCTGCTTTCTCATTGTATTTACAGCATCCTGGGTAATTTTGAATTGACCCTTTACCAGCACATCATAAAGCAGATCCCAGTCCTTGTCAGTATGTTCTTCGATTGGTTTTGAAATCGACAGACCGGCGCAATTTACAACGATGTCTATTCCTCCAAAGCTCAGAGCGGCTTGTGCAAAAGCATTTTTTATATCGCTATCCTCAGTAACATTAAGTTGTACTGTAGTATAGCTGTCGCGGCCAAATTCTTTCAGGAACTGAGCTCCGGCGCCTTCCAGACGAGCCTGATCCAGATCATTCAGAATGACAACTGCCCCTTCTTCAACAAATTTCTTTGAGATTGCTTTACCAATGCCGCCTGCACTGCCTGTCACCAGGGCAATTTTGCCACTTAATGATTTTGGCTTTGGCATTCGCTGCAATTTTGCTTCTTCAAGTAACCAGTATTCGATATTGAATGCCTCCTGTCTTGGGAGTGAAGTGTATTCAGAAATTGCCTCTGCTCCGCGCATCACATTGATCGCATTGGTATAAAATTCTGCAGCTACACGGGCGGTTTGTTTGTCCTTGGAGAAAGAGAATAGTCCGACTCCCGGGTAAAGAATAATTACCGGATTAGAATCCCGGATTGCAGGAGAGTTTGGATGCTTGCAGGTATTGTAGTATTCTGCATACATTTTTCGGTAAGCTTCAAAAAGCGGCTGAAGCTTTGTGATGAGTTCCTTGGGATTACTAAGGTCTGCATCAGGCTTAAGATCGAGTATCAGCGGACTGATCTTCGTTCTTAAAAAGTGATCCGGGCAGCTGGTTCCCATTGGAGCCAGGCGATCCAGATCATTGGAATTGATAAACTCTAAAACCCTTGGATCATCTGTAAAGTGTCCGATCATGGATCTTTCTGAAGAACAAAGTCCGCGTAAAACAGGAGCAATTTTCGCTGCCTGCTCCTTTCTTTGCTGTCCGGCAAGTCCATCAATTTTCTTCCCGCCAAAAACACTTCCATTCTTGCGCACACTTTCCTCAATGAATTCTGCACATTTTTCAACCACTTCAAGGGTATTGATATAAGATTCATATGCAGTATCACCCCAGGTGAACAATCCATGAGAACCCAACATAATTCCCTTAATTCCAGGGTTATTATCCAGGCAGGCTTTAAGCTCTAAACCCAGTTCAAAACCCGGTTTTCTCCAGTCGACCCAGCCAATGGTGTTGTTAAAAAGCTCTGCAGTGATCTTCTTTCCATCTTTTGCAGCCGCAATAGCGATAGCCGCATCAGGATGGAGGTGATCGATATGTTTGAAGGGTAAAAATCCGTGAAGAGGTGTATCAATTGAAGGGGCCTTTGAGTTCAGATCATAAATGCAATGGTTAAATAATTCTACCATCTCATCTTCTTGTTCGAGTCCGCGGTAGATATTTTTCAGATTACGAAGACGGTCATTATAAAGTGCTGCAAGTCCGCTTTTCTTTAAAGTTCCGATATCTCCGCCCGATCCCTTGATCCACATGATCTCAGTTTCTATTCCGGTCAGCGGATCTTTAGCCATCACTTTGCAGGATGTATTTCCACCGCCATAATTGGTTAATCGCAGGTCTGCACCCAAAATATTGGATCTGTAAATAAGTAATCCTACTTCATCTCCTGCAAGTTTAGCAGCTTCAGCATCATCCCAGAGGTAACTGACGTGTTTAAAATTTGATTGTGCCATATTGAATTGGTTTTAATTATATGGAATTTCCATATCCTACCAGCAATACTGAAAGAATAATGGTGATAATTCCCATAATAAAGGTTGAAAATGTTTTTTTACTGACTGCGGTCCATTCTTTTAATAAGAGTCCCCACATATTAGCGATCAGGATAATGAATGCCATGTGCAGGATCCAGGAGCTTGCTCCGTTCCCCAGTTTGCTTTCGCCCATGCCGTAGAAAAAGAATTGTAAAAACCAGGTAGTACCGGCAATTGCCGAAAAGATATAATTTTTAAGCAGCGGAGTCTTTTTATTGGTATAGTCCCCAAATGTTTTATTTCGGGTATTCAGAATCATACACCAGATGAGGTTGGTTGCTAAACCACCCCATAAAAGTACCACATAGGTTACATTATTTTGAAAGAGGAACTCAGTTGTTTCAGTTGGATTGGCGCTTTTCCAAAGGGCATTTGCAGCATCCGCCATTGGCTTTCCGGCTTCAATCCCGAAATTGAAGCAGGCACTTAAAACTCCTGAAATGATCGCTACAACTAAACCCTTTACCAAATTAAATTCCTGAATACTTTCTTTTTTG